>CALFYU010000095.1 GCA_937952455.1 uncultured Planctomycetaceae bacterium | reverse complement strand
AAGGCACGTTTCAGGAATACCTCGATATCGTTCGCGAAAAGCCGCACGTCCCCCGCAACAGTTGGCAGCGGCTCTACGATATGGTGCTGTCCCACGGAAAGTATCCGGTTGAAGGCAGCAAGGAAGAGAACCGCGTCCGCTACCGGTTCTTCGATGACCCCGAAAACGACGGTCGAGACGCGATCTTCGGGCTGACCAAACCGCTGATGGAATTGGTCAACGTATTTCAAAGCGCCGCTAAGAAATACGGCAGCGAACGCCGCGTGCTCCTGTTGCACGGTCCGGTGGGAAGCTCCAAGAGCACCATCGCCCGGCTGCTCAAGCGGGGCGTGGAACGGTATAGCGAAACCGAGCAAGGCGCTCTGTATTCCTTTGGTTGGAAGGAAGAAGACGGAAGCGTGACCTGGTGTCCGATGCGCGAAGAACCGTTGCATCTGGTCCCCGCGGCAGATCGTCCCGAAATACTGCAGTTCCTCAACGCCGGCAACGACGGCGACGAAGAACGGCACACCGTTGAAATCAACGGCGACCTGTGCCCGCTGTGCCGCTTCATGTTCAACCAACGCCTGGAAAAATACGACGGCAACTGGACGCGGGTCGTGGGTGAGACAACGATTCGCCGCGTGATCCTCTCCGAACAGGACCGGATCGGCATTGGCACGTTCCAGCCGAAGGACGAAAAGAACCAAGACTCGACCGAGTTGACCGGGGACATCAACTATCGCAAGATCGCCGAATTCGGCAGCGAAAGCGATCCCCGCGCCTTCAACTTCGACGGCGAATTCAACGTCGCCAACCGGGGTTTGATCGAGTTCATCGAAGTGCTGAAGCTGGACGTGGCGTTCTTATACGACCTGTTGGGCGCTTCTCAGGAACACAAGATCAAGCCCAAGAAGTTCGCGCAGACCGATATCGACACGGTGATCATCGGCCACACGAACGAACCGGAATACCGCAAGCTGCAGTCCAACGAGTTCATGGAGGCGCTCCGCGACCGGACGGTCAAGATCGACGTTCCGTACGTCACGAAGCTCTCTGAAGAGATTCGCATTTACGAAAAGGACTACAACACGAAGCGGGTCCGCGGCAAACATATTGCCCCGCACACCTTGGAAATTGCCGCGATGTGGGCCGTCTTATCCCGCCTGGAGGAACCCAAAAACGCCGGCCTGACGTTGATGCAGAAACTGAAACTTTACAATGGCAAGTCGCTGCCCGGTTTTACCGTGGACAACATCGAGCATCTGCGGAACGAAGCCAAATCGGAAGGCCTGCACGGCATTTCGCCGCGTTACGTGCAGGACAAAGTCTCCAACGCCCTGGTCGCCAACGGCACCGCGACGAGCCTCAACCCGTTTATGGTTCTCAACGAGTTGGAAGCGGGGCTGAAGCACCATTCGCTGATCCCCAACGACGAAATCCGCGAGAACTACCGGCACCTGATCGCCGTGGTTAAAGAGGAGTACACCGACATCGTCAAGAACGAAGTTCAGCGGGCCATCGCCGCCGACGAGGAATCGCTGGCGCGGCTGTGCTCGAACTACATCGACAATGTGAAGGCGTATACGCAGAAAGAAACGGTGAAGAACAAATTCACCGGCCAAGCCGAGGAACCGGATGAACGGTTGATGCGGTCCATCGAAGAGCGGATCGACATCCCCGACACCCGCAAGGACGATTTCCGCCGGGAAATCATGAACTACATCGGCGCGTTGTCATTGGACGGCAAACAGTTCGACTACAAAACGAACGAACGACTGCAAAAGGCGCTCGAACTGAAGCTGTTCGAGGATCAGAAGGATACGATCAAGCTCACCAGTTTGGTGTCCAACGTGGTCGATGCGGACACGCAGGTCAAAATCGACATCGTCAAGGGCCGGCTGATTCGCGACTTTGGGTACAATGAAGAGTCGGCGACCGACGTATTGCAGTATGTGGCGAGTATCTTTGCCCGCGGCGATGCCAAGAGCGAATAGCCGCATGGGCAGACAGGTTTTCATGAGTTCCCGCGGATATCGGTTGCATCCTCCGACGATATTCGCGGCGGACTCGTTCGGTCACGTCGCCGCCGGCTTCCATTTCCCGTCGCGAGTCGATCGTTCGCCAGCGACGTTCCTTCGAAGGCAGTGGGACGACCACTTTGAATTGACAGGTCCGCGATTTGGTGCCGCACGCCCATCGGCGTGCGCATCCGCGTTGCCTCAACGCGTCAAACCAGGTTTGACGATGCACGAATACACCGCAAGGCCGGCTCATGTCCCGTAACATCGATCGAGACTTATCGCGATTTAAGGATATCGTGCGGGGCAAGGTCCGTCGCCAGTTGCGGAAATATATTACGCACGGTGAGATGATCGGCCGCAAAGGTCGCGAATACGTCAGCATTCCCGTGCCGAACATCGTCATCCCGCATTTCCATCACGGCCAAAAAGGGCCCGGCGGAGTGGGGCAGGGGGATGGCTGGGGCAGGAATGGGACCTGCCTCGAATCTAACCCAAGGACAAAAGCAACACCAAGTCGAAAAAGGACCGGTACACGAGCATTCGCACCACCGGCCCCAATTCGCTCAGGCATTTGAAGCGGACGTATAAGAAGGCGCTGCGGCGGTTGATCGCGTCGGACGACTACGACCCGCAACGGCCGCTGATCGTACCCACGCGGGACGACCAGTTGTATCGCAGTTGGAAAACGATCGAAGAGCCCGAAACCAATGCGGCAGTCATCTATGTGATGGACGTCTCCGGCTCGATGACGGACGATCAGAAGGAAATCGTCCGCATCGAGGCGTTTTGGATCGACACTTGGCTCCAGAACCAATACGACGGCATCGAAACCCGGTACGTGATCCATGATGCAGTCGCCCGGGAAGTTGACGAAGATACCTTTTACCACACCCGTGAAAGTGGGGGGACGAGAATTTCGTCGGCCTATAAAGTCGTGCGGCATCTGATCAACCAGGACTTCAACCCCGCCGACTGGAATATCTACGTGTTTCAGTTCTCCGACGGTGACAACTGGGGCGAAGACAACCGCGATTGTCTGGAAATCCTGACAACCGACATCGTTCCGCACTGCAACATGTTTTGTTACGGCCAAGTCGAAAGCCCGTACGGTTCCGGCGAGTTCATTCGCGAACTGCAAGACGTACGGGATGAATTCGACAACGTCGTGCTCTCGGAGATTGAAAGCAAAGAAGCGATTTACGATTCCATCAAGGCGTTTTTGGGGAAAGGGAAGTAAGGGAGACTGTAGGCTTTCGTCCGTAGACTTTAGGGTTGGTGGATGGAAGTTGAACGGCTTGACGCACGTACTTCCTTTGTTGCGGCAGACCGTAGGGCAGGCTCCTGCCTGCCGCGATTGGCGGAAAATGCAACAACTCCCTAACGGACGGCTTTGCCGTCGCAATGGATGGTCAAATAGAAAACCAGAAATGAACGGCCCCACGTTCGACGTCCGGCCGAATGTGCATCAAATCCATAGCCGACGGCAGGCGAGAGCTTGCCCTACGAAACCTTTCCTAAAGTCTAAAGCCCACCCTCCCCTGCCTGTCTCCACTCATCGACCGTTACCGACAAATATCGCCGCCATCCAGCGGGAGATGGAGGCGCACGCGGCGGACTATGGCTTGGACTTCTACGACACGATCTTTGAATTCGTGGATTACGAAGAGCTGAGCATGATTGCCGCCTATGGGGGGTTCCCCACGCGGTATCCGCATTGGCGGTTCGGGGCGCAGTTCGACGAATTGATGAAGGGCTACACCTACGGGCTGCAGAAGATCTACGAGATGGTGATCAACACCGATCCCTGTTATGCCTATCTGCTTTCCTGCAATTCGCTGACCGACCAGAAACTGGTCATCGCCCACGTCTACGGTCACTGTGACTTTTTCAAAAACAACGCCTGGTTCGCGCCCACCAACCGCAAGATGATGGACCAGATGGCCAACCACGCCAGCCGCGTAAAACGCTACATCGACCGCTACGGATATGAGGCCGTCGAGCAATTCATCGACGCCTGCCTGTCGCTGGAGGACCTGATCGACTCGCATTTGCCGCACGTGAAGAAGAAGGACGACTCTAAATCCAAAGCGATCAGCGACAACGAAGAACCGGAAGAGTCGACCCCGAAATTCCCGTCGAAGGACTATATGGACCCTTACATCAATCCGCCCGAGGTCCTGCGGGCGGAGAGGGACCAGAAGCGCAAAACCAAGGAAAATAAGGAGAAAAGCCGGTCGTTTCCCGAAACGCCGCAGCGGGACGTGCTGCTGTTTCTGCTGGAACATGCGCCGCTGAAAAGCTGGCAGCACGACGTGTTGTCAATCATCCGCAATGAGGCGTATTATTTTTTACCGCAGGGGCAAACCAAGATCATGAACGAAGGCTGGGCCAGCTATTGGCACAGCAAGATCATGACCTCACACGGACTGACCGACGCGGAAGTGATCGAGTACGCCGACCACCACAGCGGAACGATGGCCACCAGCCGCAATCGGCTGAATCCCTACAAGCTGGGCATCGAATTGTTTAAGGACATCGAACGCCGCTGGGACCGGGGACAATTCGGCCCGGAATACGAAGCGTGCGACGATATGCATGAGAAAGCTGACTGGGACAAAAAGCTCGGTAAGGGGCGCGAGAAGATCTTCGAAGTTCGCCGGGTACACAACGACGTGACGTTCATCGACAACTTCCTGACGCCCGAATTTTGCATCGAGCAGAATTTCTTTCAATACCGTTACAATGAGGACACCAATTATTATGAAATTGCGGACCGCGAGTTCAAAGCGATCAAACAGCAGCTGTTAAACAACCTGACCAACCACGGCCGGCCGTTCATTCACGTGCTCGACGGCAACTACCGCAACCGCGGCGAGCTATACTTGTTTCACAGGTTTCAAGGAACCGAGTTGAAACAGGACTACGCCCAGGACACGCTGGTCAACTTGGAAAAGCTGTGGTCCCGGCCGGTGCATATCGAAACCATCGTCGACGACACGCCGACAATCCTCTCGTACGACGGTTCGGAGCACGACAGCCAACCCAAGTCTTAAAAGATTCGCCGCTGCCGGATTATTCTTCAGGAAGCTCGCAAATCTGTTTTGTTAGCAAGAATGGGGTTTGACGATACTTCAAAAGGGGGGACATTCATCTCCATACGGTGCCATTATGAGTTTATCCACAAAAATCTCAAAATCGCTAACCAGCCTGCACGGATACTCGTCCTCGCAGCCGACCTGCGCGATCTGGAACTCCCAGGACGTGCGCGTTGAAGCCGATTTTACCGTCGTGGATCGTCTCAGCTGTTCGATCCGCGAATTGCGGTTGCACGCCGACCGCTTGGAGAACGTCGCTTTCGACAAGATTCAGGAATGGGACGACGAGATTTGCAGGCGGGTGCCGTATCTGCTGGAAAATATGGGCCCGCTCGAACGCGACGAAGCGGAAAAGAAGGTGCTGGGCCGTTCCACGCCTCCCGGCAAACAGG
>CALFYU010000094.1 GCA_937952455.1 uncultured Planctomycetaceae bacterium | reverse complement strand
TGCCAATGATGGATCAGGGGCCGCTGTATGAGGCGCTAGACCTAAATGCCCCCTGCTGGGATGCGGCGAACGCGGCGGCGGTGCAGACCAAGTTGCCGGTGTTTCTGTGCCCGTCGGCCAGCGGCCCAACGGAGTCGTTCGTGGTCCGTGACGCCGCCGGTGACCCGCTGCTGATCGGCGGAGAGCAACAACAACTGGGCCGTTCGCACTATGTTGCCAGTCACGGCCAGGAATCGTGCTGGGGCGAATGCGGCTCCGCTCCGGCGGGCGTCGTCTTCTCCGACATCTACACCTCCACCACGCGCACGGTAACGATCGATGGTGACGCGGGGCGGGTAGCGGACGGTCCGTTTTATCGCAATTCGGCCACGCGGATCAGGGACATCACCGACGGGACGACGAATACGATCTTCCTGGGTGAGCATTCCTCAAAGCTGAGCGAAAAGAGTTGGGTTGGCGTGATTCCTGGGGCTTATACCCATCCGGCGTTCACCACGCCCGAGAACGGCCCCGATGCAGCAGCGACGCTGGTCTTGGTGCACGCAGGACCATCGGGCGGGGAATTGGACATCACCGGTTTTCCCATTATCCACCCCGTAAATTATCCCACCTATCACGTCGGGCAAATGTATTCCGAACATGCCGGCGGCGGATTCATCTGTCTGGGGGACGGTTCGGTCCGGTTCGTCTCGGAAAGCATCGACCTGTTCGTCTGGGCTGAACTTTCCAGCATCAGCGAAGGGGAAGTGATTGGAGAATTTTGATCATGCACGCCAAAACAATACAGAGATTCGCCGCGTTGATCGTCTTAGCCGTCGCGACGTGGCCACTGGGCGGCTGCGGGTACCCGGAGGTCAGCCCCAGGGCCTATGAAATCAGCCAAGCGCTCTATTCGGTCTGTAACCAGAAGAGCGCCGAGCGGTTGCCGGTCGTTGAAGAACTGATCGAAAAGTCGCTGGCCGACGGCTCGCTCGCTGAACGGGAAGGGAAATGGCTCAACGAAATCGTTGCCGCGGGGGAAAACGGTGACTGGGAGTCGGCCGCCCGCGAAGCCCGCCGGATCATGGCGGATCAGGCCGGCCGTTAATCCGCCGCGGACGACAATGCCGCGAGTTGTTCATCCGGAAGACTCACTGCCGAGTTCGTGGATGAGAGTCGAAGCACCGAGCGCGCGACAAGCCGCTCCGGCGATGCCGGGCGGCTTGTTTGCGTTGATTTGGCTGATTGTGATTAGAGCAGTTTGCTCAACCGCGATTTCATGCGGGCGGCGGCGTTTTTGTGGATCAAGTTCTTGGCGGCGGCTTGATCGAGTTTCTTAATCGCCAAGCGAAACTTCATTTGCTTCGCTTCGGCGTCATCACCGGCTGCGGCGGCGCGAAATCCCTTGATGACCGACCGCAGGGCGGAACGGGCCATCCGGTTTCGTGCGCGGCGTTTTTCGTCTTGTCGCAAACGTTTCTTTTGGCTTTTCAGATTCGGCATAAGCGTGGGTCTTTTCGTCGACTCAATTCAATAACAGTGATAGTCTCTCAGTGGATACACGGGGAATCCACCATCGTGATTTGGGCTTACGGAGCGGAAGTTTATCGAGATTTTCCCGGTTTCTCCAGCCTGAAGGCACATCCGGAGCGGGAAAAGGTCGTAAACCGCCGCGATTTTGACAAAATGCCGGTTACTCGGCGCAGGTTTGGGCAGGACCGACTACCGTTTTGGCCGCGCTTGCAGGCTTTCCAGCAGTTTGACCGCATCCTGATAGCCGTAATCGACCGCCAAGAGCATGCTGTAGTACTTTTCGGCCTCGGGCAAATCGCCTGCCGTTTCGCAAATTGTGCCCAGCAAATACAGCATTTCCTTGTACATTTTGGGGTTCGAGTCGTGATCGACCTCGGTGAGGGCCTGTTCCAATTGGTGTCGGGCCAATTGAGGTTTGTTGTCGTTGTTAAAGCACATACCCAGCCGCACCAGGGCCTCGCCGCGGATTCGCGAGTCTGTAGCGGCCTTTTGCAGCATGGGGATCGATTGCTTCCAGCGCCCGAACCGCATCAGTCGGGAGGCCAACTCCAATTTGAGCCGCATGTCCGAGGGATAGCGCTGTTCCCGCTGGGTGAGGATCTGAATTTCTTGCTTGACGAAGTCGGTCTCTAGCACCTTGGCGCGGTTGCGGTTTTCTTGAGACGGCTGTTTCTTAGCCAATTCCTTGGCCTGTACGATGACTTTGTTCTTTTGTTGTAATTGGATATCCTCGAGCTTTTCGCGAATATTGGCATCATTGTTGGAGAGTTGCAGTGCGGTCTTTAACAATTCTTCGGCTTCGCTGAGCTTGCCGGCCCGCTCGTAATAGTCGGCGAGTTTGAGGTGATTGTCCTTGTTTTCTGGATCCTTGCGAATTGCCCGCTGCAGGTCCGCTTCACGCGACATGCCCGGGCCATCGGCGAACTGTTCTCCGCTCTTGATCCGTTTGGCGACCTCGTGGTCGGCCATCACTTCCCTGGTGCTCTTGGCATCTTCAAAGTTGGCGTGTTCAATCGTCGACTGCGCGGCGAGTTGACTACATTTCGACCGTGCCTCGGGGTCGTGCGGGTCCATGCGGCGAATCCGCTCCCAGCAGTCGATCGCCCCGCGATAGTTACGGCGGGCTTCGTATTGTGTTGCCAAAGCGCGCAACAACGCCCGTTCGTTGGAGAGGACTTCCACGGCGCGTGTGTAGGAATAAATTGCGATCGATTGGAAGCCCGATGCCTTGCTGTCATCGCCGGCGTCGGACGCCGCCTCAGCGCGGGCGGCACAGGCGTCACCCAGGTCCCAATTCAATTGCCCGTCCCAGGGGTTGACTGCCAGACCGTCTTCGGCGAGCGTGTCGACCATTTCCCAGGCTTTGGTGAGGCGGGCTTTCTTAATCTTTCCCCGAATGCCCATCAACTTGGCGTTGGCCATCCGCGCCCCGGTACCGTTGTCGGCATACTTCTTTTGCTCGGCACCTCGCAATGTTTCGCGGTACATCTTGTTATCGGGGACCAATCGTACCGCCTGGCGGTACATCTCGATGGCATAGTCCCAGTTCAGCTTTTGGAGTGCTTCGGTCCCTCGCTTCCAGCAATCGCCGGCGATCTTGTTTTTATCCATGGCCATGTTTCGCCTCGTCCGGGAAATGGTCGATTCTGCTTACAAATCGAACGAAGTTGCGCGGCGGGCAATCGCCTGCCAGACAACAAGTACGGAATCGAAAAAGGAAATAACGTCGATTTGTCGCACGAATCAATTGTCACCGAGCGGTTGCAGGGATGCACGAATGAATAACAACATGAATACTGCAACGTCCCGGTGGGAATTGCCGTCGCCGAAATTCGCCGGCGGCATGTGAACTCGGTCGTAACTCTATTTATATGAAACGTGAGATTGGTTTCCCGGTTTTGCTACCGGGTCGGTGTACTCACGTCACCGACACGCCTATCCATGACGACGTTTCGCGCGGGCGTCCCGACTCTCTCATGTCGAACCGCGGGGAATTGTGAACGGTTGACTCGCACGGGCGCACCACGAGCACTGAGGTGGGTAGGCAAATCCCTGATTCTATTCTACTATAGCCAGTCAGCGATTCAAGAACACTCCCAGAACTACGGGTCATTTACTAATGCACGGGGGGGCATGTCATGGGCGCCGCCAGCGGCGCTCAAGGCAGCGCGACAATGCGCAAATTGAGCTGTTTTCATGCACAAATGCGGAAAAGTATTCTTGGTCGGCGCGGGACCCGGTGATCCCGGCCTCATCACGCGCAAAGCGCTCAAGTGTCTGTCGCAGGCCGATTTCGTCTTGTATGACGGGTTGGTCAATCCGCTGTTATTGCTCAACACCGCCGCCGACAGCGAACGGACCTGCCGCTCTCACACGCCACAGGGGCGGATGCTCAATCAGGAGGAAATCAATCGGCGGCTGATTGAGGAAGCGCGGTCAGGCAAGACCGTCGTGCGGCTGAAAGGGGGGGATCCGTTCATCTTCGGCCGCGGCGGAGAAGAGGCGGAGGCCCTGCGTGCGGCGGGGATCCCCTTTGAAATCGTGCCGGGCGTGACGGCCGCCACCGGCGCCTGCGCTTATGCCGGCGTCTCGTTGACGCACCGCAAATGGGCTTCATCCGTAGCGTTTGTGACCGGTCATGAAGATCCGATGAAGAACGACTCCCTGATCGACTACGCCGCGCTGGCGGCATTTCGGGGGACGTTGGTGTTTTATATGGGATTGCATCGGCTGGAAGACATCGCCCGACGGTTGATCGAGTCCGGCAAGTCCCCGCAGACGCCCGCCGTCGTCATCAGCCAAGGGACGACGCCACATCAACAAACCGTGACGGCGCCGCTCGAAGAATTACCGGCAGCTGCGCGCGACGCGGGGTTACAGGCTCCCTCGTTGATTGTCGTTGGGGAATGCGTGCAACTGCGTGAGACAATCAGCTGGTTCGAGCAGCGTCCGCTGTTGGGGCGTCGAATCGGAATTCCACGCCCGCTGGGGCAGGCGCTGCCGGTGGTCGAACAGGCGAACGATCTGGGGGCTGATTGCGTGCTAATGCCCACAATCGAAATCCTGCCGCCCAAAGATTGGATTGCGGTCGACAAGGCGATTGATCACCTGGACGAATACGACTGGCTCGTGTTCACCAGCGCGAACGGTGTTGAGTATTTCTTGAGCCGCATCATTGACAGCGGAGGGGATATGCGGCGGTTGGGCGGACTGAACATCGCCACCATCGGACCGGCGACCGCGGCTGCGCTGAAAGCGTTTCACCTCAAGGCGGACATTGTGCCGGAGGAGTATCGTGCAGAAGGCTTGGCCGCCGCGCTCACGCCGCTGGTGCGGGGAAAACGCGTGTTATGGGCCCGCGCGAGTCGCGGACGCGATGTGCTGCCGGCCAGCCTGCGCGAGGCGGGAGCGGTTGTGGATGAGGTCGTGGTTTATCAGAATATCGACTCGACCAGCTTCGACCCGGCGGTTACCGAAATTCTCAATAACGGCGAGGTCGACTGGGTCTGTTTGAGCAGCCCCTCGATCGCCCGCCAGTTTCGAAAATTGCTGGGTCCGCAAGCTTGCGAACAGGTCGGTACGACGATTCGTCTGGCAAGTATCAGTCCCGTCACGTCGGCGGCGGCGGAAGAGTGCGGATTGGCGATTCACGCCGAGGCCCGCGAGTACACCTGGCCGGGCCTGTTTGCCGCGATCGTGGACTTTGAAACCCAGCACAACCATCGGGATTAACCGCTGCCGGGCTCAGGCGAACTTCGTGATGAACGGATAACGAGGTCAGCTGTGTTGGAGAAAACAGGGACTGCCATCTCGCCGACCGGCCGACGCATCGCTTTGCTGCTCGTGGTCGTGTTGGCGGTCCTGCTCGTTCCGTTGCCGCGCGCCAGCCGAGCGATTCACGCCCTCTATGACTTGGGGCATGCGCCGTTGTTCGGCGTCTTGTCTGTTCTGCTTTTTCTGTGGGGACGGCCCAGGCTGCCGCGGAACGACATCGTGGCGGCCTTGCTAGTTTGGCTGTTCGCGTCGGCGATGGGAGTCGCCGTAGAATACGCACAGAGCTTCCTCGGACGGAACGCCAGTTGGCGCGATGCAGCGGCCAACATGTTCGGGGCAGCGGCGTTTTTAATGTGGGCGGTCTCTTGGAAGTGGAAGTCGCGGCGACTGCGGATCCCGGCCTGTGTGATCGGCATCGCCTGCTTGGCGGCGGCATGGATGGCCCCGGCCCGGGAAATGGCCGATACAATTCTGCAACATCGCGACATGCCGCTGCTCGCATCGTTCGAGCGGCGCATGGAATTCTCGCGGTGGATCTGGCCCGAGGAGAATAGCAAAATCGGCCAGTCCACAAGCTGGGCCACCGATGGTTCGCACAGCATGGCCGTCAATTTTCAGCCGGCGAAATACCCGTCGGTGAGCCTCTATTGGCCTGTCGAAGACTGGTCCCCTTACCAATCGCTGACGTTCGACATCATGCTGACCGGCGACGAGCCGTTACCGTTGGTTGTCAAAATTGAAGACGTCGATCACAACGGCGAAGTCAACGACCGCTATCACGCCCGTATCATCCTCAAGCCGGGGCTAAATTCACCGCGGATCCGGCTGGCGGAGGTTGCCATCGCTCCGCACGGCCGGACCATGGATTTGCGCCGCATCAAGCGGGTGCAATTCTTCACGGTGAATCTAGAGAAACCCCGCGTACTGTTTTTGGACAACGTCCGGCTGCGGCCGTAGTCGGTCGTCACGGCATTTCGGGCGACGGAGAGATGCGTTGCAGCCACAACACCAAAAAAGCGGTAGCAACGGCCGGCGGACCTTCAGTAATCGTCCAACTGGCGGGCATACCGGCGGCGAGGTCGATCCCCGTAATGAGCACACCCGAGATGCCGGCCAGGATCGCCCACAGCGTAACGAGATCCCGATAGCGGCGGACGTCGCGGGAGATATAGAGCGTGACGACGCCAAACAGAAAATAAAAGGCTGACAACGAATGCGCCAGATAATCGACGATCGGCGCCTCGGGGAGCGTGCCAAGTCCCAAAGCGCCGTGAATCGCGTTCATCCAACCGTAGGGCAAGAACACCGCCGGCAGGGCGAACAGCGCGCCGACGCCGATGATGCGTAAAATGACAACAATGGCGATCTCGGATTTCGACATGGTGGTTCGCTGATTTCGTCTCAGTTGCTCAACGGTATAGATGGCATCTCGATGCGTGGCATAAAATGGGTATTCCGCACGATCCGCGTAAACACTGGTGGGATACGCCGCCAGTGGCGCACAGCGTGTCACTTTGCTTCGATGCGGAGAATGTGCAATTGCCGCGTCCCGTCTTTGGTGAAGCCCGGTATGAGCAGCGCCGTGCCGTCGCGGTTCCAACGCGGGGCCGGGTCGATTCGCAGGGCGCCATCCGTATACGGTCCTCGGGAGAACGGTGCTGAACGTAGTGTCACGCCGTCTGCGCGCCGCAGCAATACGTAGCGGTTGATCTTTCCGCCGTCGGTCGAATAACCGTTGGCGAACCACTGGGAATTGGGGGACAGCGAGATGTCGCCGCCCGGATTGGGAAACGTACGCTCCTCGCCAAGTTGACCGATCACGGCTCGCTGTTTGATGTCGTAACGGACTTGGCGGTCGTCTTTGGTTCCGATGACGACCGTGCCGGTGTCCCACTCGGGATGCCCGCCGATGAATCGTTGTCGCTGCAACTCCGTGCCGTCGGTGCGTATGGAAAACGGGACATTGACCGCCATCGCTTCGGTGCCGACACGGCCGCGAGCGTAGAAGTACACGTATTTCCCCTCCCGGTTGCAAAGGGAATGGTTGATATAAAAGGCTGCCTGTTCGCTTTCGGGCGGATCGTTGCCCAACGACTCCCGCAATTGCCGGAACGAAACCAGCAACTGCCGTTGCCCGCTGTCAATATCGACGCGAAAGAGGCCGTCGTTCTCCGGCGCCAACTCCCCTTCAGTCGGATCAGCGGCATCCGGATATCCGGTCACCGGCCGCAGCCGCGCCATACGGCCGTAGTTGATGGCCAAAAAAAAGTCGCCCCGCGGCGACACTCCGCCGTTGGCGACCGGCACCTCATCAAAACGGTATTCCCGCAGACGTCGGTGTTGCTCAACATCGTAGAGCACCGTGAACACTCGCCCGGTCTGCGGATCGCGGTCATTAAAAAAGAACTGTGTCTTAGCCCGGCGGGGATGCCAGTAGAACATGGTTCCCTGCTGAAAATTCCAGGCCCGTGTCTTGTCGATCGGAATGATGCGACAGTCGTTTCGCGTATCGATCAACACAATGTCGGCGGCATCTTCGGGACGGGGCATGCGGTCGTGGAAATCCGTCCGCAGCGCGAGGATGTATCGCCCGTTCTCGTTCCAGGGAATCGTGAGACTCTGACCAATGTAGCCGAAGAAATGATGGTGCGGCCCGTGGGTGATTTGTTGGACGTCGAGTTGAAATTCCTCGGCGATCAGACCATCCGTGCTGGCCAACAAGACCAGGGCTGCAAAGATTCTCATCACAAGGTGCGCGTTCATGGATGGTGGTATTGTCGTTGATCGGCGGAGTTTCGTGGACGAAGTGGGCGTCGCCGGTTTCATTTTCGGCGCGATCCGTTGATAATGTCAACCGAGCGACAACAGCTGGTGCTTGACCAAGATGTAGGGTCCGCTGTGCGGACCGCAAATTGGCCGTTCAATGGTCCGCACAGCGGACCCTACGGTACGAGTTCCCTAACTTTTGATAGAGCAATCACACGATGGAATATAAAACACTCGGAGCGTGCGGCGTCAAAGTTTCTCCCCTCTGTCTCGGCACGATGACTTTCGGCGGTCCGACCGATGAGGAAGAATCGATCCGCATCATGCATCGCGCGTTGGATGAAGGGATCAATTTTTTCGACACGGCGGATATTTATAACGCCGGGAAATCGGAAGAAGTCGTCGGCAGGGCAATTGCCGGACGCCGCGAGGAGGTCGTATTGGCGACCAAAGGCATGCAGCCGATGGGAAGCGGTCCCAACGATCGCGGCGCCAGCCGGTATCATTTGATGAATGCCCTGGATGCGAGCTTAAAACGGCTTTCGGTCGATCACGT
>CALFYU010000093.1 GCA_937952455.1 uncultured Planctomycetaceae bacterium | reverse complement strand
CGACGGAAAATTGGATGACGAATTCCCCGTCGATGTCTTTCAGACCGGTTCGGGGACGTCCAGTAACATGAACGTCAACGAGGTGATCAGCAACCGGGCGGTCGAGATCCTCGGGGGAGATCGCTTCAACCCGGAAAAAGCAGTGCACCCCAACGACCACGTCAACATGGGGCAGAGCACCAACGATACGTTTCCCACTGCCATCCATGTCGCTGTGGCGGTCAGCATTCAAGAAAACCTGATCCCCGCACTGGAAAAATTTGCCGGCTCGCTCGCCAAGAAGGCAGCGGAGTGGGACAAGATCATTAAGATCGGCCGCACGCACCTGGCCGACGCCACGCCGCTACGCCTGGGGCAAGAAATCGGCGGATTGGCCCGGCAGTTGGAGCTATCCGTCAGTCGCGCCGAGCGGGCACGGGATGCCGTGTTGGAATTGCCCGTCGGCGGGACGGCGGTCGGGTCGGGAATCAACACACATCCGGAATTCGGCGGCCGCGTGGCAAAAGCGCTGGCCGAAGAGACCGGCATCGACTTCGTCGAAGCGGTGAACCACTTCGAGGCCAATGCGCAGCGCGACGGGCTGGTGGAATGTCATGGACAGTTGCGGGCAATCGCATCGACGCTGTTCAACGTGTCGAACAACCTCCGCTGGCTGAGTTCGGGCCCGCGGTGCGGGTTCGCGGAAATCGTCCTGCCCGACCGCCAACCGGGAAGCTCGATCATGCCGGGAAAAGTCAATCCAGTGATGTGTGAAAGCATGATGCAAGTCGCCGCCCGGGTGATGGGTAACGACCAGACGGTCGCAATCAGCGGCGCAACCGGCGGGCAATTCCAACTGAACATCATGATGCCCGTGATGGGGCAGACGACGCTGGAGAGCATCACGCTGCTAGCCAACGTGACTGATGCCTTCGTGGAATTCTGCTCCGACGATATGCATGCGCATCCCGAAAACTGCGAAGCGGCCGTTGAAAAGAGCCTGTCAATGGTGACCAGCCTGAACCCCTACATCGGCTACGAAAAAGCGTCGGCACTGGCCAAGGAGGCCTTCAAAACCGGCAAAACCATTCGCGAACTTTGCACGGAACAAAATGTCCTACCGGTCGAGGATCTGAACAAGGCCCTTGACCCCATGAGCATGACAGAACCGCACGCGTAGCGACCTTTATCTTAGCCCCAGATGGAACACAGATCGGACACAGATTTTGTGACGTGAACACGCTAATTCCAAACCGACCGCTTGCGGTCGTGCGCGACGTTCCCTTTCAAGCGACTTTTGCTTGCTCTCAATCGGTGCCCGGGTGCGTCGTTATTTTTGATCCGTGTCCCATCTGTGGCTCACTGAACCACGACCCCAGAATCGAACTCCGCCGATGACCGCGCGACGTATTTTGGTGACTGCCGCTTTGCCTTATGCCAATGGGCATATCCACATTGGGCATCTGGTGGAGTATTTGCAGACCGATATCTGGGTGCGGTTTCAGAAATTGCGCGGCAATCGCTGTCTGTACATCTGCGCTGATGACACGCACGGTACTGCAATCATGCTCCGCGCGCGGCAGGAGGGGCGCAATGAGGAAGACTTGATTGCGGAGATGAAATCGGCGCACGAAGCTGATTTCGCCGCGTTCGACATCGAGTTCGACAACTACGGCAGCACGAACAGCCCGGAAAATCAAAAACTCTGCAATGAAATCTGGGGTGCGTTTCGCAAGGCGGGGCTGATCGCCGAACGAGACGTCACGCAGTTATTCGACCCGGACGCGGGTACGTTTCTCGCAGACCGATTCGTTAAGGGGACTTGCCCGCGATGCAAGGCGCCCGACCAATACGGTGACAATTGTGATCGCTGCGGCGCCACGTACAGCCCGGCGGATTTGATCGATCCGGTCAGCACAATCAGCGGGGCGACGCCGGAGGTCCGCAGTTCGCTGCACTTGTTTGTAAACATCGAGGAACTGCACGAGTTTTTGGAACAGTGGACGCAATCGGGCGAGCACTTGCAGGACGAAGTCGCCAATTATCTCAAGGGGCACTTCCTGCATGAGCCGCTGCGGGATTGGGATATCTCCCGCCCGGCGCCCTATTTCGGATTCGAAATCCCCGATAGCCCTGGCAACTATTGGTACGTCTGGTTCGACGCCCCAATCGGCTATATGGCGTCCACGCAACAATGGTGCGACCGCCACGGCGAGGCGTTCGACGATTGGTGGCGGAACGACCAATCGGAAATCCACCATTTCATCGGCAAGGACATCACCTATTTTCACACGCTATTCTGGCCGGCGATGCTGAAGACGGCCGGCTTCAACCTGCCCACCAAGGTGCACATCCATGGGTTCTTGACGGTCGGCGGCGAGAAAATGTCGAAAAGCAAAGGGACGTTCGTCCAGGCGCGAACGTACCTCAATCACCTTGACCCGGCTTACCTGCGTTATTATTTCGCGACGAAGTTGGGGCCGCGGTTGGACGATCTGGATTTGAACCTCGACGAATTCGTCGCCAAGGTGAATGCCGATCTGGTCGGCAAAGTCGTGAATCTTGCCAGCCGGTCGGCCAAGTTTGTGGCGGAAATGGGCTTGGCAACGGAGTATCCCGACGACGGCGGTCTGTTCACCGAAGCAGCTTCTGCAGGGGACCAGATTGCGGCCGACTACGAAAACTGCGACTACAACGCGGCCATGCGGAGAATCATGGCGCTGGCGGATAAAGCCAACAAATTCGTCGAAGACGCCGAACCGTGGAAACTTCGCAAGGATCCCGACCGGCAAGAGCAGCTGCAGGACGTCTGCACGATCGCGTTGAACCTGTTCCGGCAGTTAGCGGTCTATCTGGCACCGGTCTTGCCCCGTCTGGCACATCAGACTGGTGCGTTGCTCAATGATCCGATCCGCCACTGGAGTCAGGCACAACAGCCGCTCGTCGGCACGCCGGTTATTAAGTTCCAACACATGTTAACTCGAGTCGAAGAAAAACAGGTACAAGCCATGATTGAAGAAAGCCAAGAATCCGCCGCCTCCGAAGACGCGGTCAGTAAATACAACGACGGCCCCGAAGCATTGGAGAATGAGCCCCTGGCCGAGGAGTGCAATTACGATGACTTCGTCAAAGTCGACATGCGCGTCGCCCGCGTGATCGCGGCCGAAGAGGTCGAAAAGGCGGACAAGTTGTTGCAATTGACGCTTAGCTTGGGAGGGGATGTGACCCGCAACGTATTCGCCGGCATCAAGGGGGTCTACACCCCCGATCAATTGATCGGCCAATTGGTGATCTGTTGCGCGAACCTCGCCCCCCGCAAAATGCGCTTCGGCGTCAGCGAAGGCATGGTCCTCGCCGCCGGCCCAGGCGGGAAAGAGATCTTCGTCCTCAAACCGGACGACGGGGCGAAACCGGGGCAGCGGGTGCATTAGCGGAGGTTATTCCTCCGCCGGCGCGTGCGATTGAAACCAGCGGAGCCACTTCACCATGAGTCCACTGGTGACGTTGTCGCGCTGTACGTATTCGTCGCTGGTAACGCCCCAATAGAACGATACCCAGCCGTCGACCAGTGGTCGTGTCGCGTTGACAAATTCGCTCGCCTCTTCCAGGCTGCAGTGCAGCGGGAAGAATTCCTCGACGACCAGCGGTTTGCCAAGTTCGTAGACTTTGAGCGCGCGGACCGCTTCGTCGACCTTGCCTGTTTTGGGGTAGAAGTGCACGCTCACGAAATCGAGCGGGCGGCCGACTTCTGCGTCGTAGAAGATGGGTTTGGCATTTTTGAAGACATGCGCCCAGGGAATGACGCCCACGGTGATCAAATGCTCATCGTCAACTTCGCGGATCGCGTCGGTCAGTTTGCGAACCCAATCGCGGGCAACGTCGCGGCGGGTGCGCTCGCCGAGATCGAGTGAGATTCGCTGTACGAAGTAATTGCCGGCGAATTCCCCGGCCAACCACTCGGTTGCCGGTTTGTTCTTGCCGGGCAGTATTTGTCCGTTCCTCAGGTCGTATCAGAAGA
>CALFYU010000092.1 GCA_937952455.1 uncultured Planctomycetaceae bacterium | reverse complement strand
CGGGCTTCGGCCAGCGCGATAGCCTGCTCACGGACACGCGGCGACGCATGCGTCAGCGCAGCGGCGATGAGGTCCTCGGAGAGCAGGCCCAGGCCTTCTAGCGTCCAGAGCGCGTGCACGGCGGCTGTCGGTTTGGAATCCGAATTGGCTAACTTTTCAAGTTGCGGCTGCACGGAACGGTCCTGGCGTTCGATGAGCAGGCGCTGCGCGGTTTCCCGCCACCAGGCATTGTCGTGCGACAGGTGCTCGACGAGTTCGCTGGAATCAGTCTCAGCGAGCTGTGGTTTCTCTGTGGTATGCAATCCGGCTCGCGGAACGATTCGCCAGATGCGGCCCCGATCATTCCCATATTCCAGATCGGTGCGATCCCGTAGTTCTTCGGGCATCCATTGGGGATGCTCAATCACTGCGCGGTACATGTCTACGATGTACATTGCGCCGTCAGGGCCGACCGTTAAATTTACCGGACGAAACCAGGTGTCTGGGGAAGCAAGGAATTCGACACCCTCCCGCCCCGGTTGTGAGGTGAAGGTCGCGCCGCTGGGCGCGAGCCGGTCGCGATGCACGAGGTTGCCGGTCGGCTCGCAGGTGAAACTGTTGCCGCGAAACTCCGCCGGCAAGGCGTCGCCGCGATAAATCGTCACTCCGCAGGCGGCCGTGAATTGGCCTTCGTGCAACGTGGAGGTCGTCCAAAATTTGCTGATCGGATAGACACGCGAATCAGTCCCTGCTGGGGAGACGTCGCTGACAACCGCGGACGCCGCCAAAAAGGGATTCCGCTTCAAGTAATGGTCCGCAAGCACGACGTGGATGCAGGGATTGCGGTTGCTGCAGGTGAAGCGGTTGCCGAAGTCGTCGAACGTCAGGCCGAATTGTCCGACGCCTGACACCGCTTCCGGATTCCCGGAAAGCGGATCAAAGCGGAAATCCATGCCGCTGATCGGTATTGGCTTTGCGCCAGACTGCCACGACTCTCGTTTCGTGGCCACGCTCCCACCGCGGAGGCCGTTGGCGATGTAGATATGATTGTCGAGCGCAAACGTGGGGTGATTGGCCCGCAATTGCGGGTTCTCGGCCGCGAAGCCGGAAAACCAGGTTTCCCGCACGTCGGCAACCCCATCGCCGTCGGTGTCTTGCAAATAGAGCACCTCGCCGGCGACGGTGGCGATCACCCCTTGCTGCCACGGCTGAATCCCGGTAGCAAACAGCAAGTGATCGGCGAACACGCGGGAGGTTTCAAATCGCCCGTCGCCGTCGCGATCTTCCAGGACTGAAATCCGCGATTTGGGCGACTCTCCTTCGGCGGGACCGTTGGGATAATCCCGCATCTCGACGACCCACATTCGCCCCTGCTCGTCGAAGCGGACAGCCACGGGATCGATCACATCCGGCTCGGCGGCGGCCGGTTCGATTTTCAAGTCGGGATGCAGTCGAAACTGTTTCAACGAGTCCTCAATCGACAGCGGACTGTTCACCTCCACAGCGGCACGGTCATCAGCGGCGAGGACGTTCGTTGCGGTGACAATCAGGGATCCGCAAACGGAATAGATAACAAGCAACCGCGTGGCGGCACGATATTTCATCTGTGGTCCATCTGTGTTGAAGCTGTGGCAAAATTCGAACGCTTCTCCGGTCAAACGATCGCACGAACCGCAACCGATTGTGTACACTGGGTTCAGCAGTGACCATGGTGGTTTATTATCGCGGCTTGAGTCGGGAATGGCAAAGCCGCTGGACAGAATGCGGCCGGAAGTGGGTGGCACTGGCGGCTTGTCCGCCGGTGTACGTCGCCTGCCGCACGAAGCACTGCTAGACATGCCTGTAGCGGCACCCTACGGACGGACTTTTGCAAAATTTGTACTGGTTGGGGAACGCGATGCGCGGATTCTGTTTGATGTTATTTCGCATAGGGCCGGCGGCCTGGGTCGGTGCGGCTACGCTGTTCGTGTTGATCACGATCAGCCTGACCCGCTCGCCGGAATTCGATTCGGAGATGCGCATGCGCATGTCGCTCGCCCGTTTCCCGTCGTTCTACGTCGTCGAGTTCACCTTATTGGGGACCGCCGTCGTCGCCGGGTTTTTCGCCCGCCGGCACGGCGAACTCGGCAGGCTTCGCAGTTGGTTGGGACTGGGGCTGGTGACGGTGGCGCTGTTGGGGGCAATCGCAGACTATTTTCTGGTGTACCGCCCGCTGGCGAAAATGATGGCCGACCGCACGCTGGATGACACGTTCCGCACGCTGCACGAGACGTCGAAGCACGGGAACTTTACGATCGTGGCGATCGTGTTTGTCGCGGCGGTGGTGATCAACTGGCCGAGCCGCGCGCACCGGCGAATGAAACCGGCGTAAGGAGCGGTCTACTGCTCGGTGCCGGAGTCTTCAATTTCCGGCACGATCCACACGACCTGGTTGTCGCGCCAGACGGGGATTTTGCGACCCGCGCGGGCGTGTTCCTGGACGGTTTTGCGGGCGACTTCGTTGAAGATTTCTTGGATTTTCGTGAAGTCCAACAGCCGCGATGTAATGGCGCGAGAATCCGATTCGTTTTGAGTTGCTGACTCGTGTTTCTTGATCATGAGTAATCGTCTCACATCTTTTCACGCAGGTCGATCTTTTTCCCCGTCCGGGCCGCTTCGCGAGCGTAAAGCGTGACGCGGGTGGAGCGGAAGCCGTCGGCGGGGTATAGCTCCGCCGTGGTGGCCCCGCGGCAGAGGGCGACGAAATCGGCGAAGGCGGACTTCTCCGGCGGGGACGGGGCCAATTGCGTTCGCTCCGCATTCCACGCGTCGTAGTGGATCGTCCCTTCGCCCAGGCGATGAATGTCAGGAGCGGCAAGGAGTTCCGGCGTCGCTTCGGTACACTCGAAAAACTGCCGGCGGTCGCCGTGAGCGGGAAAGCCTTCCGGCGTGAGCCAATCGGCGCGCATCATGGCGGTGGAGCTGTCGGCAAATTCCAGGAACACCTCCGCGTGATCGGTAAAGCCGTCGAACTCGGTAAACCGCAGGCAGCCTTGGGCAGCGGTCACCGCCACCGGATCCTCGCCCCACATCCACCGGCACAGGTCGATATTGTGGATGCACAGGTCGTTGAGTACTCCGCCGTACTGCAGCGCGTCAAACATCGAAGCGGGGCGCCCCGCCGGTTTGAGTTTGTGCGGGGCCAGGCCCGTGAACTTGACCAGCCGGCCGAGTTAGCCCGCCAGCAACAATTCCCGTAC
>CALFYU010000091.1 GCA_937952455.1 uncultured Planctomycetaceae bacterium | reverse complement strand
CGCCAGACCGGTGACCAGGCCCAGCCCCGTCAGGTGGACTTCCTCTTGTCCCATGATCGTGCAAATATCGCGCACGCGGACCGCACCGCTGGCGCGTGACAAGGGAGTCACGGCGACCAACACCGCCGCCGAGATCAGTCCGGCGAAACGCAACATTGAGATCATGTGAGGAAACCTTGTTCGTGGGTCGAGACGTCGATGTGGCTGAAACGGCACTAGAATGGGCTCGCGAAATCGAGAAACCTTAACATCCAACCCCGCGAGGTACTGTCGCGGACTTTGCCGGTCGAGCGCTTGATGATCTGCAGATTGACGATGTATTCGCTTTTAATCGTGTCTTTGGCGTCAATATGTTTGGGGTTCAGTTCGCCCGTCATGTGGTAAACCCAGGCGTCGCGGTCGGAGACGATCGATTTGCGGGCACCGATGATCAGATTGCCGTTGGGCCGGATCGACGTCACGGTGGCGGCGATGCGGTAGGTCAATGATTCCAGGACGTTTTGATTGCCTCGCGCCTGCAGCCGGTTTTCGTATTCGACTTCGACCGCCGGCTCGTTGGCGGCGGCGTTTTTTAGGTTGCCGTCGGACCCGATGCGAATCCAGTCCGCAAGTGCCATGGCATAGATGCCTTGTTTTTGCCGTTGAAACTGCCGGTTTTGTTGTTGGACCGCCCGTTCGTCCACGAGGACCAGCACCACGTCGTGCAGCTTGATCTCTTCCGGTGCCGGGGCAGGAGCCAAGACCCATGAGCTGTCCACCAGCTTGTGGCCGTGATCCCGCGTGAGAACCTGCGGCGCGCTGTGTTGCGGACCGAACAGCGGTCGTACTTGGTTGCGAAATTGTTCCTGCAGTGCTGGTTTCGGTGGAGGGAAGCCCTGCGCAGCCGCCGTCAGCGGAAACGCGGCACAAATCAACAGGCATCCTAAAATCCATCGCATTCGTAAGCCCTCCCGTTTTCCAATCGTCTCACCTCAGCGGCGCCGAATAGCCCGTCGCCGAAGTTAATGTCTGTTGTTGATATTCCTGTCTCGCCCCAGGCGCGAATCGCACCTTTAGACCCGCCCGGTTCTCGCTCGGCCGGGACATATCGGGGGTGATCTCGGCGATGTGAAAGTCGATGACCTTAGCCAGAATCGTGTCGTCACCGTCGAGAGTTCGCAGCGGAATCTGGTCGCCGAATGCCCCTTCCTGCATGGCCCGGGCCACCGTCTTGATCACGACCGCGCCGCAGCGGGAATAGACCGTCACCGTGTCGCCCCGTTTGATCAACGGTGTCCGTTTGACGTCGTGTTCGGTCAACGGCCGGCCTTCGGGCAAGGCGCGGGCCGCCTGTTGTCCGACCACACTGCGGGGGTCGGTGAGCACCGCCTGGGCACGGGGCAACTCCGTGACCGGCAACCAGGCCAGATCGTGATGTCCGATCACATGACCTTGCGCTACCGCCTGCCGCAACACGAGCACTCGCGGCTTGGGGACCAACTCGGCGACCACTTCATAGATATGCCCCCCGTCGGGCATACTGGTTTGGATTTGAAACACCTGCCGTCCCGTCCAGGGCGGCTGACCGCCGGAAATTTGCCAATAGGCGACGTTGGAACTGAGCAGTCCCCCGACCGACTCCGCGTCGCGCGGCACAAGCAAGGCCGTCAAATACGTTTCATTGGACTGCCGATCAAGATACTCCTGTAGTGCACGGGCCACGCGGCGTTCGACTTCGCTTTGCTGCTGATTGGTGAATTGTGGCTGCACCTCCGGCCGCAGCGGTTGTGGTCCCTGCACCTCCACGATCGACGCGCCCCGGAATTCCAGCAGCGCCAGATTCTCGCCGAGGGCCTGCAACCGCGACTTGACGTCTTCAATGTGCACACGGACTTTCCGTCCCGCCCCCGGGGCCGGTTGAATCACCACGCACGAGAGCCGGTCCATGGTCGCCGAATCCGCCCCGCGGATATCGGCGATATCACCCAAGCAGATCACCGTCGACGCGGGGGTGCACTGTGCACGCAGTTGAATCAGCGCAGCATCAGCCGACTGGGGGATCAAGAGTCCCAGCAGTGCCATGATCCAAATTCCCGTACGTAAGCCCGTCATTTGAAGTCGCCTGTACAGAGTTTGTGTGTGTCAGTCGAAATCTCTACCGATTCGCCACCAACGAGAGAGGTTCATGTGGCTTCGGTCGTTCGCAGTGTGACTCTTCCAGGAAGCCTGACCGAATCAATCCCATTCCGGCTTCCCCGCCGAATGCGACGATCGGAGTTCCCGATGCTGAACTTTGTTGATAGAGGTTGTCGCCTAACTCAATGAGTTCTGCAGGGTCGCTGAACCGTGCCAGTTGCACTTGTCCGATGTGTCTTGGCTCGGGATTGCCCGGCTGCCAAACGGAGACGAGGCCGTTGCCGGAGATGATGACCTTCGTCGCGTCCTGCGGGATCGTGATGCATGGTTCCAACGGTCGATCGATATTGGACGAGGAAATGAACAACTGGCCATCCGCGTTCTTCACAAAGTGGCCGAATCGAGTGAAGATGATCTCGTTTCGATTATTGTCGAGGAGCTGAAAAAAACCTGGCCCGGTAATTGCCAAGTCCAACGGTCGATCGGTGGCCTTGAGCGACGCATGGCCGGTTTCGCAACCGGGACGTTGTGTCCACGCCGCGCACGAGATGCCTAGCAGCAGTAGAGCAGGAACAAAGTAACGCAAGGTCGTCATACCAATACGCCGCCTAATGACTGAGATTAGAACCGTCGTAAATTCGCCACCAACGAGAGTTGTTCATCCGCCACCTGGATCGCCTGGCTCGCCAACTCGAACGCGCGCTGCGTACGGATCAACCCCACGAGCTGTTGCACCGGTTCGACGTTCGACTTTTCCAAAAATCCCGCCCGGATCAATCCCATGCCGTCCTGCCCGCCGAAGGCGACGATCGGGGTTCCCGATGCGGAACTCTGTTGATAGAGGTTATCCCCCAACTGGATCAGGCCTTCGGGGTTGATGAATCGCGCTAGTTGCAATTGTCCCACTTGTTGCAAGTCCGGATTGCCCGGCTGTAGAACAGAGACGACACCGTCGGCGGAGATGGCGATGTTTGTCGCATCCTGGGGGATCGTAATGGACGGCTCGATGGGCCGGCCGATGTCCGCCGAGGCAACCACCAATTGACCGTCGAGGTTTTTGGCGAGGTTTCCGGCCCGCGTGTACATGATCTGGTTGCGGTTGTTGTCCAGGACTTGGAAGAAACCGGGGCCGGTGATCGCCACGTCAAGTTCGCGTTCCGTGGCTTCCAGTGCCCCTTGGCTAAAGTCGAGCTGCGTGCTTTGAATTCGCGTACCCAGACCCACAGCCTGCCCCACGGCGGTCCGCTGGCCCACGCCGTCCTGCTGGCCGGGCAGCTTGACTTGTTCGTAGTAGGTGTCCTCAAAGTTCGCCCGCGAACTTTTAAAAGCGGTCGTGTCCGCATTGGCCAGGTTGTTGGCGATCACGTCGAGATTGAAGGCCTGCGCCTGCATCCCGGTCGCCGAAGAATTCAACGCTCGATACACGGTTTCGTTCCCCCAATCATCCTTCGCCAGCTTGCGGACATTTGCCCTCAGACCGGCGGAATCTTATCCCCCCATCCCCTCCTCGCGACGCGGCGCGATCCGGATTCGACGGGCGCAAATTCTGGTCGCCGATCACAGTCGCGGCACGGTACTCAACAAGTTCCCGAGTGCTTCATCCTGAAATCGAATCATGTTCATGTTGGCTTCAAACTCGCGCGACGTTTCAATCAATTGCACCATTTCGTGCACGGCTTGAACGCCTGATCCTTCAAGGAACCCTTGTTTCAATGACAAATCCGGGCCCGCCGGCCGTTCCCCGCCATGGTTCTTGTAGAGGTTGTTTCCCACCTTCTGCAGTTGATCATAGTGCCGCGGCTCGACCAGCGCGATCTTGCCGACTTCCTCCAATTCCTGTTCGTATTCTTGACTGACCAATCCATCGGGACCGATCGTGACCGGGCCGGCGGACGGATTGACCGTGATCGGTGCCCCCTCGTCGCTGAGCACGCGCGCGCCGTCGGTCGTCACCAGCGTGCCATCTTGGTCTAAGGTCAGCGCGCCGTCGCGGGTCAGAAACTTTCCCGCCTTGGTGGCGACTTTAATGAATCCCGGCCCGGCGAGGGCGACGTCCAACGAGCCGCCGGTCGCCTCCAATGGGTTTTGTGAGAAGTCGGTGACAATCTCCGCCACCGTGTTACCGCCGAAGGAATTGACTAGCCGCTCGGGCGTATCGCGCGGATTTCCTTGGACCAAATCGAATGGCAAATGATTCTCAAAGACCGTCAGGTCCCGTTTGAAGCCGGTCGTCGAAGCATTGGCAAGATTATTGGAAACCACCCCCAAACGGATTTCCTGCGACTTCGCGCCGAGCGCCGAGAGGTACAATCCGTCGATCATGGTTGGGTGATCTCATTCGAGACAGGACATAAGGCAGCGGATCGGCCCCAACCGGCATCCCAAAACGCGGGCTGACAGTCTGACCGCCGCAACCGAAAATCCCCCCATCGCGTTTTTTATCGAACCGCTACAACCGTCAACTTGAGCACAACCATCAAAGTTTGGCATGACAACAGCGTTTCCCCCTATCCGGGGAACTCCCGGCGGAGCGGATGGCCAAGTAGCCGAAGCTCGGAATTTCCGCCGTAATCTCCGCTGAGCCGCCCGGTTGCTTTGCACTTTGCCGCAGTTTTCCTATGATACGAGCCCAAAAGTGACCTTTACTCTGGGGCGATTAGGCCGCGGTTAGCGACTCAGGAAACAAAATGTACAAAACACTCAGTGCACGGGCGATCGGGTTGAAGGCGACGTTGACCGAGGTGGTCGAGGCCGCGATTACGTACGGGTTTGACGGGATTGACGCCCAGATCGAATTGGTCCTCCCCTTGGCCAACGCCATGGGGCTGAAATATTGCCAGCAAATCATCCAGGCAGCCGATTCCACCCCGGGCTGCTGGGTGCTACCCACGCGGTGGCGCGAGGAGGATGAAGCGCTCTTCCAAAGGGACCTTGCCGAATTGCCCGAGCTGGCGCAATTGGCCCGCGACACGGGATTTACGCGGGTGACCACCGCGGTTTGGCCCTACTCCAACAACCGCCCCCTGGACGAGAATTTGGAATGGTGCAAGACGCGGCTGCAGAAGATCGCCGACGTCGTGGGCCAAAGCGGCCAACGGCTGGGGCTGGAATATCTGGCGACTCCGTCGCTACGCAAAGGGGCCAAGCACGAATTCATTCACACGTTGGCCGGTTTGAAGCAACTCGAGGAAATGATCGCCCGCGACAACGTCGGCTACCTGTTGGATAGCTGGCATTGGCATATGGCGGGCGAAACGGCCGATGATTTGCGTGCGATTCCGGGTGAACGGATTGTGGCCATCCACGTCAATGATGCTCCGGCCGATATCCCCAAAGAGGAGCAACTCGACAACGTGCGTCGTTTGCCGGGCACAACAGGCGTGATCGACATCGACACGTTTATGCAGGCCATCAGCGACACCGGTTTCGACGGGCCGGTCACTGCCGAACCGTTCCCCGCCGGCGTCCGTTCCCTGAATAAGAACCGCGTGGTGGAGTTGGTCTCCGATTCCTTGGACCGCATCTGGTTCCGTAAGGATGAAATCGCCGCTGAGGAGGCCGCGCGGGCGGAAGCAGCACGGCTCGCCGCGGAAGCGGCCGCAGCCGCCGAGACGGATGGTTCCGAAATGGCGATGGCGACCGAAGCAAACGAAGAGAACAGCGGCGAGCAAGAATAACGGCGGCGTTCGCCGAAAAAAAATCAGGGGACGGCTCTGTCGGGCCGCCCCCTTGTTTTTTGCGTGAAGTCGACTTGGTGCTAAGCCGAATTACTGTTCAACTTTGCGGCGCAGTTTCGCGCGGGCCCGCGAAAGCGTGGGACCGATGGTGTTTTGCGGGACACCCAAACCGGAACTGATCTCCCGGTACGAGCGGCCCTCGAGGTGGAATTGGCGGACGATATCCGCTTCCCGTTCGTCCAAGCCGTCGAGCATCCGTTCGACCTCTTCTTGATCAACAACACGGCCGGCATCGCTAGACTCGGTCCGTTCCACGGTTTCGGGGCTGGCAGTTGTGTGCCCCAAGGCTTGGGCCATTCGACGCTGCGACATCTCCCGCACAACGACGCGGCGAGCAACAACCGTCAAATAGGTCGCCAATGAACTTTTGCCGGCGAACTGACGCAATACGGCGAAATCGTTGGCGAGCAACGTCACAAACACCTCCGCACACAGGTCGTCGATGTCCTCCTGTGAAATGCGGATGCTGCGTGAGTGGGCCGTGTGCGTGACCACGTGCACGAACAGGCCCATAAACCGATCAACAAAGTCTTTCCACGCACCCGGCTCTTTTTCAAGGCAGCGAGTGAGCAACGTGCGATCTATTTGGGTTAAGGCCACGCTTCTCTCTCCACTCCAAAATGTACACGTATAAGAACAGCGAACGGCTGCCGAGTCAGGGTTTGCGCGACATGGCCCTCAGGGGTCGTTGCCGGCACGTCCCGGCGTCAAAATGAATAAATTCCACTGTTAATTTTAAGAGAATCCCGCTTCAAGGCAATACGTCTCTGCCGAATCTGGCCGCATGTTCACCACGATTGCTTGTCTCGAAACGGCCAAATCGGCATTATTGCCTGAAGTTGCTGGAGTCCCCGCGCAACCGCCGGCAGGGTCACCTCGGTTGCCGCGACCGGCAAAGCATTCAGGACACTCTGTTGAATGGGAATCGTCAGTCTAACGCCGAGTGGCTCAAGCCCCCAGTGACATAGATATAAGTCGGCTGACGGCCGTCGAGTTGACCACCCTATGCATCCGGTGGTTTACCCCCAAGTCCACAAAAGTGGGCAACCAGACGGCAAACGCGTTCTCTTTTTGAGATTGGTAAAACAATGTCCCCACGTCGCCTGTTCCTGACTGCGTGTCTGATCACCACCTTCGGCATGACAGCACCGGCCGCGGACGATGCCCCGCCTAGCAATTTCCGCAAACCATCCAATGACGCAGAGTTGCAGTATTGGCTGCAGAATATGGTCTGGTACCACAACTTCTCCAACGAGGAGATCGCCGAAGCGACCGGCATGAACGACGCAGAAATCCAGTCGTTACTGAAACGGCTACGGATATCGCCCGACACCAAACCTCAGCGAGCGGACGATGCCCCGCTGCTGGCGTTGCCCTACCCCGGCGGGCGGCATCCGCGGATTGGCTTCCTGGAAGGGGCTATCCGTCCGCAGCGCGACACCAAGATCAGCGTCTTCACGCCGTGGGACAACCGCAGTTACGTCGTCGTCGACGTTCCCGAAGCAATCTGGTCCAACCTGGGGCTGACGTATTTGGCACATACGCACGTACCGACAATCTGGACCGAGCAAGGGGTGGAGTTGCCGCCGCTGGAATGGAACCGCCGCGATGACGGGACGTATGACGTCACCCGCAAATTGCCCAACGGCATCGCGTTCGGCGCAAAAGTCATACCGGGCCGCGACGGCGTGAAGATGGAGTTATGGCTGGAAAACGGAACCAAGGAACCGCTCAGCGATCTGCGGGTGCAAAACTGCGTGATGCTCAAAGCGGCCGCGGGGTTTGCCGAGCAAACGAACGACAACAAGGTCTTCTCCAAACCATTTTGCGCCGCCAGCAACAACGCAGGAAATCGTTGGATCATCACCGCCTGGGACCACTGCCACCGCCCATGGGGCAATGCGCGTTGCCCGTGCTTGCACTCCGATCCCAAGTTCCCCGATTGCGCGCCGGGCGAAAAGAAAACGCTGCACGGGTGGCTGTCGTTTTATGAGGGGACGAATATTGAAGCGGAGTTCGCGCGGCTGCGGCAGGGGGACTGGTTGCGGTTGGGGGAGTGACGGTGCGTGTAGGATGACTATGTTGTGCGGGGTCGGGAGACCCGCGCACAACATTAATTGGGCGACCCGCGGACAACAATGCCCGGCACACAACACGGTCCGGCAGCTTACGCCCGCGGCTTGAACCACAACCCGTATGCCGTCTCGCCCAGGATCGCCTGCTTGGCCGCCTTATCCAGTCCGAGCCGGTCGGTGAAGATTTCCCGGTGCTGTTTGTACGTAACCTTGGGACACCACAATTCGCAGGGGAAATCGCTGCGCCAGACGCACCGCTAAGGACAGAAGGCCTTGATGAACGCCCGGCAGGGGGCGTACAGGTCCTCGCAGGGGAGCTCCTGGGCGCTGCCGGTGGGGATGAAGGTCAATTTGGCGTGCGCGTTTTTGTGTTTGGCCATCGTACGCATCGCTGCCACGTCGGCCTCGACGTCGCCGTCGGCACGGATGTTGAAACAGTGGTCGATGACGATGCGCAAATTCGGATGCCGCTTGAGCAGCGACTCGATTTCGCCCAACTTGTCGCGATTGACGAGGACGTTGATCACCGACCCCTGCTCTTCTGCGGTTTGCCAAAGCGCGTCGACGCCGGGGTCATCCAGTTTTCCGCTCTTGGCGGGAATGCTCCGCATGCCGCGGACGTTGAAGTGCTCGATGTATTGCTGCAGCATGCCGGGGCTATGCACGTCGTCCGGATCGAGCGTGACGACGCCCACCATGAACTCGCGATTCGCTTTGGAGGAATCGGCCGTGAAGCGATTGTCCCAGCGGTAATAGGTGCTGGTCTGGATAGCGGTGACGTATTTCACGCCAGCGGCGCTCATCTCCTGCTTGAGATGCGCCACGGTCCCCTTCCCCGCCGGGGGGCGGTACGGTTTTTCGATCGTCGGGTACTTCTTCTCGTCCTCACCGTAAATGTGGGCATGGCAATCGATGATCAACATTGGGGCGCTCCCGGAGTCGGTAATGGTGCGCGGGGGATACAGACGGCTGCGATGATAACACATGCTGCCTGTTAGGGGAGGCTTGAGGGAAGGCTTTAGGCCGTAGACTTTAGACCGTAGGGTTGGCACATGATTGCCGTCCGGCACGGCAAACGCACTGTTGTGCGCGGGGCTCCCGACCCCGCACATCGGCCGACCGAAGGTCTCCCGCGTTAGGCGTGAGGCTTGCGGGAACAGATTGGTGTCAAACGTAGTTGGGCCTGTCTCTGGCCACTGACCACCGGCCACTGACCACTCTTTAATCCTCCAGCACACGCACCGCATCGCCCACGCGGACCGTGCCGGCTTGATGCACGATGGCGCAGATGCCGCCGTGGCCGCGCATGGCGGCATAGCCGCCGTCTCCCAGGTTCATCTCCATCCGAGAACAGGGCGCGCACGGGCCGGTTCCTTCAAGCACCACGTCGCCAATACTGAACTTGCGATCCTTTAGGGCAATCAGGTTGATGCCCGAAACGACGACATTCCGCCGCAGCAACTTGGGATCAATCGGCTCGCGGCCCAACAGCGCGCCGATGGAGGGAAGATGTTCGTGCTGGATCAACGTCACCTGCCGTTTGGAATGGTCCCCCTGGGCGTGATGGTCCCCGACAATCCCGTGGCCAACTTCGACGGCGACTTGGTCCTTAGGTTGAATCGTTGATAAGCGCGCTTCGCTGATGCCGATCCATTCCACACGCCCGGTTTGCGGGACGTACGTCTTCAGGTCTTTCTCCGTCGACATTCGCCGGTTTCCTCCGTTGGGGGCCATCAATTGGTTTTCTTATGCAGGCAGCGGCGTCGCTTGTTCGCCGTGAGGGGGCGACATAGTATGACGGATCTCCCCCCTCGACCACAAACGTGAATTTTCCGGCGGACTGAGAAATGAAATGCTCGCGAATCTGGTTCCTCGGTGTTTGGTTACTGTTGATCGCCCCCGTAGCCGCCCAATCGGGCAAGCCGCTACCGGGCACAAAGCCGTTGCGGCTGCGCGGCGAACTCTCCGAACGGATGCGCGACGGCTTTGACAAGTTCCTGACGCGGGAACTGGCCGCCTCGGTTCGAGCGCGTCAGAAATTCTGGAACCCTGATTTCTCCTCCCGCGAGGCTTACGAAGATTCGATCGCCGCCAATCGCCGGCGGTTTCGCTACAACATTGGTGCCAGTGATGATCTTCATACGGTCGCTGCGCTGGAATTGATTGAGACACTCGAACAACCGGCGATGATCGCCCGCACGAATCAGTATGCCGTGTTCGCCGTCCGTTGGCCGGCATTCGGCAACGTTTTCGGTGAAGGCCTGTTATTGGAACCGCTGACCCCGCCGGTCGGCTCGGTCGTCGCCCTCCCCGATGCCAATCAGACACCGGAAATGCTGATCGGTTCGGCCCCCGGCATTGAACCGCGCTCGCAATTCGCCCGCCGGCTGGCGGAGCAAGGATTCCGCGTTGTCGTGCCGGTGCTCATCAATCGCGACGACGAATGGTCAGGCAACCCGGCCGTGAAGATGACCAACCAGACGCATCGCGAATGGATCTACCGCAGCGCCTATCAAATGGGGCGGCACATCATCGGCTATGAGGTGAACAAGATCCTGGCCCTCATCGATTGGATGTCGCGGCAAGGTGCCGCCGGCAAGACGATCGGGATCGCCGGTTACGGCGAAGGGGGACTGTTGGCGCTCTACACGGCAGCACTCGAACCGCGTATTGATGCGGCGTTGGTCAGCGGATATTTTGATTCACGGCAAGAGGTGTGGCAGGAACCGATTTATCGCAACGTGTTCGGCTTGTTGCAGGAATTCGGCGATGCGGAGATCGCCGGCATGATCGCGCCGCGTCCTTTGATCGTCGAACACAGCTCCGCTCCGGAGATCGACGGTCCGCCGAAACTGCGGCCGGGACGTTACGAGTCGGCTGCGCCGGGACGCTTGACGACACCGACGTTTGCCTCGGTCGATGCGGAAGTCGCCCGCGCGCGGACGCGGTTCCCCGCAACGGCAGAGGTGCGTCCGAACATTACGCTGATTGCCGGTGAAACCGGGAACGCGGTCCCCTTCGGTTCGGAGGATGCCCTCTCGGCATTCGTCAAAGCGCTGGAATTTGACCGGCCATTGCAACCGCCCGGGCAAGCTCCGGTCGATACCCGCCGCGACTTCGACTCCGTTCCGCGCCAGAAGCGCCAGATTCAACAACTGATCGACCACACGATGCACCTGCTCGCCGAATCGCATCATATCCGGGACAAGTTCTGGGAGCCGGTCAAACCGACGTCCATCGAAGACTGGCAACGGGATACCGCCCGTTATCGCGAAGCGATGCTCGAAGAACTGATCGGCCGGTTCCCGCCGGCGACGTTGCCCCCCAATGCCCGCACGCGGCAAATCTACGATCAGCCGAACTGGATCGGCTATGAAGTCGTCCTGGATGTTTATCCGGATGTGATCTGTTGGGGGTATTTGCTCGTCCCGAAGAATATCGGGTCGGATGAGAAACGCCCGGTCGTCGTCTGCCAGCACGGGTTGGAGGGGACGCCGGAATCGGTCGTCACCGATGACCCCGCCAATCGCGATTCGCAGGTCTACGGTTCCTTCGCCGCAAAATTGGCCGACGAGGGCTTCGTGACGTACGCCCCGCACAACTTCTACCGCGGCGGCAACGACTTCCGGCAATTGCAGCGCAAGGCAAATCCGCTCAAAAACACACTGTTCGGCCTAACGACCGTGCAGCACCAACAAATGCTCGATTGGCTGAGCAGCCTGCCGTTTGTGGATCCAGGGCGGATCGGTTATTACGGGCTTTCGTATGGCGGTAACACCGCGACGCGGGTCCCGGCGATCCTCCCGCAGTACGCCTGCGTCATCGATTCGGGAGATTTTAACGAGTGGGTGACGAAAACCGTCTCAGTTCATTATGATTACTGTTTCCCCCCGCTGGGTGCTTATGAAGTCGGCGAGTTCAATCTCGGCCACACCTTCAATCATTCCGACATGGTCGGCCTGATCGCCCCCCGGCCGTTCATGGTCGAACGGGGACATAAGGACGGCGTCGCCCCGGACGAATGGGTCGCCGCCGAGTACGCCCGCGTCCGCCGGCTGTACATGGAACTGGGCATCCCGGAGCGGACCGAAATCGAGTTTTTCAACGGCCCGCACCAGATTCACGGCGTGGGAACGTTTGAGTTTTTACGGAAACACCTAAATTGGCCGGAGAGTACGCAGTAGGCAGAGGGCAGTAGGCAGAAACGGAGTGGCCAGAAACGGGGCACGCTACGCCGGACGGCATCCGTGTGCCAACCCTAAAGTCTAAGGTCTTCAGCCTAACACCTTCCCTCATGCCCGAAGCGGGAGACCTTCGGTCGGGCGAAGTGCGGGGTCGGGAGACTCGCGCACAACCAAATCTTTTCCTCAAGCCTGTGGCCTCAAGCCTGTAACCTTCTAAAAACGGACTCCCTGATGCAACCTGCTAAAGAACTGATTGCAAAAGTCAATCGCGGCGAACTGACGACCGGGCCGCTGGTCATTGATCACCTCTGGCCCGCACTGATGGATCACGTGCTTTGCGCGGGCATGGACTACATGATTGTCTGCATGGAACATAGCTGCCACAATACCGAACGGGTGGCGGAGATGTGCGCGCTGGGGCGATTGGCCGGGTTTCCCGTGTTGGTCCGGCCGCCCAAGCTCGATTTCAGCACGATATCGCGCACGATGGACCTTGGCGCCTGCGGGATGTTGTTGCCCACGGTGGAAACACCGGAGCAGTTGGACGTCGTCCGCGATGCAATCCGCGTCCCCCCCCGCGGCCGACGCCGTCCCGGTGGAATGGGCAATCGCTGGATCAAAGATATGACCGCCGCCGACTGGGAAAACGACGTCGAGCAAGACGTGATCATCCTGCCGCAAATCGAAAGTCAACAGGGTATGGACAATCTCGACGCGATCGTCGGTCACGAGGTGACCACCTGCGCCGCCATCGGCCCCTACGACCTCTCGCACGACCTGGGGGTCGGCGCCCAGTGGGAGAATCCGAAATACCTCCAGGCACGCGACAAAATCCGCGCTGCTGCCAAGAAAGCCGGCAAGGTGATGTGGATGATCGGCGACGGGCCGTCACTGGCCAAAGAGGGCTTCACCTTCATTTGTGTGGGGGAACCGTCGGTCATTCTGGAATCTGCGATGACGCAGATCGTCCAACAGACCCGCGGCGAAGCGAGCGGCGAATCGCTGCGGGGATACAATGCGTGAGAGAGGGAGAGAGGGAGTAGGCAGCGGGGAGTGGCCCGTGGCCAGAGATTGGGTCGGCCATGCCGAACGTCATGCATCTGCCAACCCTACGGTCTAAAGCCTACGGTCTAAAGCCTCCCTGAAATCCGACCGCTGGCATTGGTTATCGGCGCTCGATTTAGACAAAATTGCTGGCCGGCGGGATCAAACTGTTGGAACTCGACATCCATGAATGCCATGCCTGCCCCTGAACCTGATAAAGTCCTCTTCACACCCGGTCCGCTGTCGACCAGTGCAACGGTGAAGCAGGCGATGTTGCGCGATGTGGGGTCGTGGGATCAGGAATTCATCGACATCGTGCGGCGGATTCGGCACAAGTTGTTGGATCTGGCCGGCGTCTCGCAAAAGGGCGGGTATGAGGCAATTCCGATGCAGGGGAGCGGATCCTTCGGCGTGGAGGCGGCCATCGGAACCAGCGTTCCCCCACACGGCAAGCTACTGGCGCTGGTCAACGGTGCCTACGGCGCGCGGATCGTCAAAATGGCGCAGTACCTCAAAATCGATCTGACGGTGCTCCGCTGCGAGGAATACGAAACACCCGACCTGGAACAACTGCGGCAGCAACTGGCGAGCGATGCGGATATCACGACCGTGATCGTCGTGCACTGCGCAACGACGCCGGGCATCGTCAATCCGGTTGACCCGGTCGGGTACATCGTCCGCGA
>CALFYU010000090.1 GCA_937952455.1 uncultured Planctomycetaceae bacterium | reverse complement strand
GTGGCAGCCAAGTTGGCCGAACGCGACTTGAGAATGTCGCCCCCCGCGGATCGCTTGACGCTGATCCGCCGCGTGTACTTCGACCTCGTTGGCTTGCCCCCCTCCCCCGAAGAAATCGACGCGTTTTTACGTGATGAACGTCCGGACGCCTACGAACAATTGGTGGACCGGATGTTGGGCTCGGAACATTTTGGCGAACGGTGGGGGCGACATTGGTTGGACGTTGCCGGATATGTCGACATGTACGGCAGCGACAACGACGCCGCCATCATTAAGCCGCTCGAGGGCAAATGGCGGTATCGCGACTACGTGATTCGTGCCTTCAATGCCGATAAGCCGTTCGACCGGTTTTTGGTGGAGCAACTCGCCGGCGATGAACTTTACGACTGGAAATCGGCGGACCAATTCTCGCCGGAAATGCGGGATGCGCTCATCGCGACCGCGTTCTTGCTCAATGCCAACGACGACACGGATCAAAACGAACTGAACACACCCGATGTGCGGCACCACGTATTGCAGCGAACGTCTGAACTCGTCGCCAACAGCCTGTTGGCACTCACGCTGGAGTGCGCGAAGTGCCATGACCACAAATACGATGCGATCCCGCAGACTGATTATTATCGTTTGCAAGCGGTCTTTGCCCCGGCGTTCAACGTCCAACATTGGGTCGTCTCCACCGGAAAGGGCCGCGCGGACGTCTCCGACAACGTGCGGGCCGAAATCGATCGCATCAACCAACAAGTCGACGCCGAGGTCGCCAAACTCACCGAGCGCGACGCAGAGATACGCGGTCAGTACCGCAAAAACTTGTTTGAGCAAAAACTGGCGCAGCTACCGGCCCCGATCCGCGACGAAGTCAAAGCCGCCGTCAGCACACCGGCCGACAAGCGAAGCGAAGCTCAAAAGCAACTCGTCGCCCAACACGAGGCGGCCGTAAAAGTCACCGACGACGAAATTGAAGCCGCTCTGAGTGACGAGCACCGGCAGCAATGCGCCTCAATCGCCCAAGAAATCACCAAACAGCAACGGGGCAAGCGCAGCTATGGCACGATGCAGGTCGTGCAGGAATCGCATGCCCCGCCGCCGACGTTTGTGTTGCGGCGCGGGAATTACCTGCGCCCCGGCCTGGAAGTCGAACCGGGGCTGTTGAGCATTCTGCAATCGCCCGATGCACAAGCTCCGCCACCCGTCACCCCGGCTGGCGGCTCCAGCGGACGACGGCTGTCGCTCGCCCGACAATTGACCGATGGCGACACATTGGCCGGCCAGTATGTGGCTCGCGTGATCGTCAATCGGTTTTGGCAACAAGTCTTCGGCCGGGGCATTGTGGAAACCAGCGACAATTTCGGCACCGCCGGCGCCCGGCCCACACACCCGGAATTGCTGGATTGGCTGACGGACCAATTTCTCCAGGGCAGATGGCGGGCCAAACCGATCATCAAACAGATGGTCATGTCAGCCGCCTATCGGCAAACTTCCGTGCTAGGGCCGCACACCGCTGCCGCCGAGCAGGTCGACCCCGAAAACACGCTCTTGTGGCGAATGAATCTACGGCGGCTCGATTCGGAGTACGTCCGCGATGCGATCTTGGCCTGTAGCGGCAAGTTGGACCGCAGCCTGTTCGGCGAGTTCGTCCCAGTCGACGTGCGGCCCGACGGCATGGTTGTCATCAAAGAACAAGGCCTGCCGACCCCCACTTATCAATGGCGGCGGAGCGTCTATGTTCTCGCGCGGCGCAATTATCACCTGACAATGTTGCGTATCTTCGATCAGCCGATCGTGGCCCGCAACTGCACACAGCGCCGCCCCTCGGCCGTGGTCACGCAGGCGCTGACGTTACTGCATGATGATTTTGTATTGCAACAAGCGGCTTTCTTCGCCGAGCGGGCTGCCGGTCTGCCGACACCGGAAGAACAAATCACGGCCGTGTATCGCATCGCACTCGGTCGGCTCCCGACCGCCGAGGAAATCGGCTGGTGTACCGATCTGATGGAGCGGCAAGCAGAGCGTTTTCGTGCTGATCCGGAAACCGCCAACAAGGCGGGCGACTTGGCCCTGGCACAGCTTTGCAAGGTGCTGTTTAACACCAACGAGTTTTTGTACGTCCGCTGAGGCAAATGGCGGAGACCGGGATAAAAACACGAGGCTCGACCATGACCACACAGTTCACCAACCCCACGCCGCAGTTATCACGGCGGCAGATTTTGGAAATGGGTGCCCTCGGCTTCGGGTCGGTCGCCTTTTCCTATCTGGCCGGCATGGAAAACAGTGCCTCGGCCGCTACGCACGCTGGGAATGACCTCGCCCCCAAAGCGGCGCACTTCGACGCCCCTGCCAAAGCGGTGATCATGCTCATGCAAAACGGCGGCCCCGGGCAGATGGACCTGTTCGACCCCAAACCCGACCTCACCAAGCACAGCGGCAAAGTGCACGTCGAAAAAGTCGAGATGTTTCAACCCGGCAGCGAGGGAAACCGGTTGTTGGGCAGCCCGTTGAAATTCCGCAGGTATGGCCAAAGCGGCATCGAGATGGCCGAAATCCTGCCGCATCTCGGATCGGTGGCCGACGACATCTGCCTCGTGCGGTCCATGTTCAATCATCACAACAACCACACCGAATCGCTGGTGGCGCTCAACACGGGCAAAATTTTTCAGGGCCGCCCGGCACTCGGATCGTGGATCAGCTATGGACTGGGCACCGAAAACCAAAACCTCCCCGCCTACGTCGTGCTCCGCGATCCGGAAGGTTACAACACCAGCGGCACGTTGCTGTGGCAGAACGGTTTTATGCCCGCCTTGTACCGCGGCACCGAGGTCAGCACTTCCGGCACGCCCGTCCTGAACCTCAACCCCAGCCGCCCCATCCCCGCCGCCGTGCAGCGCGAGAACCTGGACCTGTTGGCCAAACTCAACCGCCGGCATCAGCAGGAATACACCTACGACTCCTCACTCGAAGCGCGCATCCAAAACTACGAACTCGCCGCCCGCATGCAGTTGGCGGCCGCTGAAACATTGGATTTGTCGCGCGAGACACCGGAAACTCGCAAGTTGTACGGCCTGGACGAAGCCGAAACCGCCGGGTACGGCCTGCGATGTCTGATGGCCCGCCGGTTGGTGGAATCGGGCGTCCGCTTCGTACAGATCCTGCCGCCGGTCAAACCCAACTCGCAACCCTGGGACGCACACAGCAACTCCAAAACCGAGAACGAGGCGATCTGCGCCAAGTGCGATCAGCCGTCGGCTGCGCTGATCAAGGACCTCAAGCAGCGGGGCCTGCTGGAAAGCACGATCGTGATCTGGACGGGCGAATTCGGCCGCCTGCCCGTGTCGCAAAACGGCACCGGCCGCGATCACAACCGCAACGCCTTCAGCCTGATTCTCGCCGGCGGCGGCTTTAAGGCGGGGCACGTCCACGGCGCGACCGACGACATCGGCTACCGCTCGGTCGAATCGCCGGTGAGCGTTTCGGACCTGCACGCCACGCTGCTGCACCAATTGGGCCTGGACCACACGCAGCTGACGTACCAACACCACGGCGGCGACGAAACCCTGACCGACTCCCGCGTCAGCAACGCCCGCGTCGTCGGCGACCTGTTCCACGGCCCGGTCCGCATTTGAATCCTAGGCGAAATCCGGGGTGCCACTGGCGGCTTGTCCGCCAGTGCCGCAAGAGCATATGGTTTCCAGCGGGTTGGACAATCAAGCCACCAAGTGTATTCTACCTCAAAGCAAGCAGACATTTTTCTAATAAGGAGTCCCCCCTATGAAACTGCCCCTAAGATTCGCCGCCGCACTATTCCTCTCGCTCGCCGCCGTTCCCGCACTGGCCGGGGAATGGGTCGAACTCTTCGACGGCAAAACGCTCGACGGTTGGACACAACGCAACGGCACCGCCACTTACCGGGTCGAGGACAAGACCATCGTGGGGAAGACCAACGAAGGCAGCCCGAATTCGTTTCTGTGCAGCGACAAGGAATACGGCGACTTTGAACTCGAATTCGAAGTCAAAGTACACGACAAACTGAACTCCGGTGTGCAGATTCGCTCACAAACCAAAGACACCCCCACCGGCCGCGTCAACGGCCCGCAGGTGGAAATCGAAGCCAGCGGCGAAGGGGGCGCCGAAGCGGGCTACATCTACGGCGAAGCCACCGGCCGCGGCTGGCTGACGCCCGAAGATGAACTTAAGCCGCACAAACACTTCAAGGACGGCCAATGGAACAAATTCCGCGTCGTCGCCCGCGGCCCACGGATCCAAACCTGGATTAACGGCAAACCGATCGCCGACCTGACCGATGAACCGATCTACGAAACCCACGCCAAAGGTTTCATCGGCCTGCAGGTGCACAGTATCGGCAAAGGCCAAGGCCCCTACGAAGTCGCCTGGAGAAACATCCGCATCAAGGAACTGGACTAACCGCACGGTAGGGTCCGCTCCCGCGGACCGAAACCCGCGCTACCATGCCGCTACCAAAATAGTCGTGTTCATTTAGCCACAGATAAAACACGGATAAAACACGGATTCTTCGGCTGCGAAATCGCAAGTCCCAAACCGACGGCTTGCCGTCGTACACGGCGATCCTTGTGGAGTAAAATGACCCAATGATATCTGGCATCATAGACTTGGCCGGAATGATCAAGTGCGTTTATCCAGTGGCCTCCTGCCCGCTCAAATATCTGTAAAACTCGCCGCAGTATATTTTGAGCAGGATGTAAAATCTTAAATCATCAGTGGCACGAATGAGTCAATTCACCGCCGGCATGGGGTGAGCACACTAAATATCAAACGCCGCGGTCCGCGGGGGCGGACGCTACGGCTGTGTTGCAGGCGTCGTCATCAACGGCCGGCCGTGCCATTCGTGGTCGATGCCGGTCATCAACAGCGCGCAGTCAAATTCCACCGACCCGGGCGGAAAGTTGTCTTTATTCTCGAAGAAACTCGACGCGGCCTTCGTGACGTTCAGCGGCTGCACATCCCAATTGAACGTCCGCAGTTCCAAGCCATCAAATTCGTTTGACATTTTAGTGGCCGAATAGCCCAGCGAACCCGCTTCGAAGAAATCTGAAACGTCGGAAACCGATCGAAACACCGACGTCTCGGGTAATTCGGATGCGATCGTCGCCTCGACCTCAACGTGTGTATCGTCATCGTCGCTGTCGAGCCGCACCTGGTACCGGCCCTGCCCTTCCTGCACTTGAAAGCGAGCATGGTGATGCACGCCGGGAAAGATCGTCCCGCCGGCCAGCGTATTGAGCCGCGAGGAGGTATCGCGCCGGGGAATGTAGACCCCTTCCCGCAATTCACCATTCTCCTCCCACTCGACGGCAATGCGGTGAGCGGCATTCTCCGATGAAATCCCGACCACCGCCGGTAAGACGCGCGGCCGGATCTGCTTCAGCCGAATCAGACAGATCCCGGCAATCCCCCAACCGTGAACCGTTTTCGGCCGAAACGGCGCCGGCAGCACGTTCGCCAACACATCAGCGTCAACGTGATAATTCACCAATATCCGCCGATCGATCACGCCACGTACCACGGGAATCCGCATGGGGCACCTCGTTTGCGATTATCTCTTGCTAAAAGAAGATCCGCGGCGCTTGGCGAGGATTAACGACGCCGTAGTGTCCGTTCGAGATGAATTACGACTCTTCGCTTACCGAAAAAACATCCTCAAAAAACTCTCGGTAGGATTCATACAAGGGATTGACAAAGTGCAAAACCGCGCCCCGTTTGGCTAGGTTTTCATGCCCCAGCGGAATTATCAGCTCGTGATCCATCCACACGATTGGATAATCACCGTCATCACGGCGTTGTTGGGTGTCAAAACACATTGGCCCCCAGCCATCACCCCACTCAGCGAACGGGACAAACCCCGTGTCGGGCAGTGGTCGCCAAGCATTGATCAAGTCGCGAATGGGATCAAAAGGGGTGTGGAGTGGAACGTCTGAATTGAAAATCAACTGATCGTATTTCCGACTCCGAACTTGGTCGAACAGGTGAAACGCCGCTAAGAGGTAGGCACGGAATAACGGCGGGAACTTGACACGTAGTTCTGATTCCAAGTCGCATACGTCCCCTTCCGACAACGTAGAGGGCAGCATTTTCCATTTAACCCAGCCGTCCGACTCAATCTCACCATCAAACATTTCAGGCGGCACGCCCGCAGAACCTCCCACGGAGGCCCCACTCATTTGAAAGGTATCGGCCGCTTCATACGCTGAGAGTTTGGCCCGTACATATGCGATGTCGTCATTGAGCGCCATTGTTCACCTCCCTCACAAATTGTGTCGGGTTTGCTTTGTGGACTGAAACTCACGTTCGGAACGTCATGCCGCACGACAAACCTCACAAGTTACAGTCGGCGAGTGCTGAACCCAAGACATTCGGTTTCCGCC
>CALFYU010000089.1 GCA_937952455.1 uncultured Planctomycetaceae bacterium | reverse complement strand
GAAGACTGAATCGAGACTGAACAGAATATTCATGCCGGCCAGATAACAGACAACTGCAATCATCCGTCCCGTACCGGTCGATGTGGGCGCCACACCGTGGTGGGGTCCGTACATCTCTTCGCGGAACTTGTGGTAGTATTCCCACAGGGCCATCACGAGGATAATCAAGCCGCCGGCAAACAGCACCAGGCTCATCCAGGTCAACTCGTCGAGGTGCGCGCTGAACCAGCGATTGGGCAACCAAGCATAGTCCGGCAGCGGACGCTCTAGAAATGAGAGTCTCGAGAGGCTGAACAAAAACACAATCCGCAACAGCGCTGCCAATACGAGCGTCACCGAGCGCCAAATCATGTGCTGCCGCGGCGGCAGGTTCAGTGTCTTGAGCGAAAACTCGATCAGCAGCCCGTTATCGATCCCCAGTCCCGCACTGAGGAGCACCAGCGAAATAAACGAAAGCAAGACGTCCACTGTCTCCGGCCCCTTTCTCAGGAATTTGCGACCACGTGAAGTCACGACGATACCAAGATTGTGGCCAAAATCCAGTCCCGTCCGGCCTGTCGGCATCGGCGAGACTGCGGCGCGACTGTTCCCCGTGCCGCCGAATTGTATAATACGCGCCTATGGAAACGCGTTTCGGTTGCCACCCGACGCGCTCAACGACTGAAACGCGAACAACAAGGAACCGAACAGCGATGGCCGATGACAAATCGTTGGACTATGAACCGGGCGTGCTCCGAGTTTTGCAATCCAAGGACGAGACGCGGTCCTATTACAATAAGATCGCCAAGGTTTACGACTTTCTCTCCGAACATAGCGAACAGCCGATGCGCGATGTCGGGATTCAGATGCTCGCGGCGCAGCCGGGGGAGTCGATCCTGGAGGTCGGTTTTGGCACGGGGCATTGTCTTGTGGAGTTTGCGCGTGCCGTCGGAACCAGCGGAAAGGTGCACGGCATCGACCTTTCGGACGTCATGACCGAAGAAGCGCACGCGCTTTTGGAACAAGAGGGATTGTCGGACCGCGTCGAGTTGCATTGCGGCGACGCAGCCGAGCTTCCCTTCGAGGCCAACTCGCTGGATGGCATCTTCACCAGCTTCACGCTGGAACTGTTCGACACACCAGAGCTTCCACACGTTTTGGCCGAGTGGCGGCGCGTACTGCGTCCGGGCGGCCGGCTGGCCGTCGTGGCCATCTCCAAGGAAGGCAAACAGGGAGTCGTGATGAAGACCTATGAATGGACGCACAAGCATTTTCCCAACCTGATGGATTGCCGGCCGATCTATGTGAGCAGAGCGCTCGAGGCGGCGCAATTTGAAATCGCGGACAAAAAGATCGAGCACATGTGGGTACCGGTGGAGATCGTTCTGGGAATCAAACCGGCATAAGTCTGCTGGACGACCGAACGACGGCACCCAGCGCCAATACGTCCCGCTAAAAGTCGATCAATGATTTGGGCGGCCAGGCGACGCGCAGCGCGTTCAAGACCGCCGCCACGTCGATCACCTCTTGTGCGATCGCGCCGGCGACAGGAGGGAGGTAACCGGCTGCGGCGAACAACATGCCAACGATGCTCAGCGCCATGCCACCCACGGCGCTCTGTAGTGCGATACGCCGCATCCGGCGGCTGATGTGCATGAACTCGTCAACTTTCGCCAGCGAACTGTCCATGATGACCGCGCCGGCCGCCTGTGTCGTGACGTCGCTGTTTTGCCCGAAGGCGATGCCCACGGTCGCCGCCATCAGTGCCGGCGCATCGTTGATGCCGTCTCCCACAAAGATCGTCTTCGCCTGTTCCGTTTCGCGGCGCACAAACTCGAGTTTGTCCTCCGGGCTTTGGCCGCCGTAGAAATCCGATATCCCCACCAACTCCGCGAGGTATTCGACCTCCGACTCCCGATCCCCCGACAGCAACACCGTCCGCTGAATGCCGTGCCTCTTTCCCAGGTGCCCCACGAACAGCGCCCCCTCACGGCGCGGGGCGTCGCGGAAGCGGTACGTGGCCGCATAGTGTCCGTCGATCAGAATCACGCACTCCAACCCGCCCACCGGTGGGGGGAGCTGGTCGAGCACTTCGAGGTTCTGAGCCGCCAATTTTTGCCGGCTGGTCACCTGGATCGTTTTGCCCGAGACGATTCCCCGCAATCCTTCGCCGGGACGTTCGCTCATTTCGCTCGACTCTTGAATCACGACCCCCGCCTGTCGGCCCGCGGCCGCAACAGCGTCGGCTAGTGGATGTTTGGAATATTGTTCCAAACTGGCCACCAGCGACAGTACGAAGTGCGGATCAAATCCCGCCGCGCAGATTTGCTCGGTCAGTTGCGGCTTGCCGTAGGTCAGCGTGCCCGTCTTGTCGAAAATGATCGTGCGGCAAGTGTCAACCTGTTCCAACACGGCCGGATCGCGGATGATGATCGCCCGCCGGGCCGCGAGAGAAATCGAACCGATGATCGATACGGGAATCGCGATCAACAGCGGGCAGGGGGTCGCCACGACCATTACCGCAAGAAACCGGACCGGGTCTTGTGAAATGATCCACGCGGCAATGCCGAGCGCTACGGCCACCGGGGTGTAGATCGCCCCCAACTGGTCACCCAAACGCCGTAACCGGGGGCGGTGTTGTTGCGACGCCTGCATGACCTGCATGATCTGCGCATAGCGCGAATCGACAGCCAGCTTATCCGCCCGAATTGTGAGCGCCGATTCGCCGTTGACGGCACCCGACAATACCGCTGAACCGGGCGTCTTGGACATCATATATGGCTCGCCGGTCAAATAGGACTCGTCCATCACGCCATGTCCCGCCGTGACTGTCCCATCGACGGGACAAATCTCATGTGGAAACACCAGCAGCGTGTCGCCAATCTGCACTTCGTCTAAGGCGACGTCCTCAACGGTCGAATCGCGTTTACAATGGGCCACCGACGGCATGCGCTTCGCCAGCGCCTGCAAGACCGACGAGGCGCTCCGCACGGCATAGGCCTCCAGCGCCTCGCCGCCCGAGAGCATCAGCACGACCAATGTACCGGCCAGGTACTCGCCGAGGATGACCGATGTCACGATGGAGATACCGGCCAGCAAATCAGATCCAAATTCCCGGTGGAGCAGTTTGACGAACAAGGTCCACACCAACGGGCCGCCGCCCAACACCAAGGCCACCAACAGCGGAATGTCGTAAGCGCGACTTGTGGTCTCGAGCGCAAAGCGCAGAATCAGATGCACGGCAATGGCCGCGATGGCCAGAATCGCGATGCCTCCCTGCGTCAGTGTTCGATGTTTTTCCCACATCGTCGTTTGATAATCGCCCTTCCTTAAGTCGTCTCATTCGAACGAGAATTCAGCCTCAACGTAGTGGTTTACCGTAGATCCCCTACTCGAAACAACGTTGCGGGGGGCCATAACGCCGGTGAAACGCCATTTCAATGCCAGAATCTGCTTGCCCTCCCTGTCCCGCGGCGGTACTTTGAATAGTCGCTGAAAGAGTGGTTTCTGTTTCTGACGTGTGCGGGGACGGTGGAATGTTAGATCGAACCTTGGGATGGCAAATACATCTCGATTTCAGCACGGACTGGATTTTCGTGCGGATCGAAAAACTCGGCGACGAAAGCGTCGTGCCGCCGATCTCGCAGTCTCTGTGGGCCGTCGCTGAAGAGCGGCAGATCCATCGCTGGGTAGTCGAAATGGCGAGTCCGGTCTGGATGAATAGCTATCTGATCGGCCAACTGATTTTGTTGCACAAGCGGGCCACTCTGGAGGGAGGGACGCTGCGGCTATGTGGATTATCCGATGACAATCACCGCGTCCTGCGATTGATGAGTCTCGGCGAACGTTTTCCGAATTACGCCACCCGCGAGGACGCAGTGATGGGTCATCTGCCCGTGAAGCCTCGCTAATCGGCCGATTTGATCTCAAAGGCCACGACTCTGCCGCGGGCATAGCCGTGTTTGAGAAACGAGCGTTCCACAAGCACGGAACCTTGTGTGCTCATCACGAAGAGATCCTCGTCGCCGTCTCGGTTGAGGTCGACGGCTCGCACCCGCGTTTCCTTAATCGGCGGAAGCTGCAGCGGAATCCCTTCTGAAAACAGACCGTCTTCCTGCCGGCCAGTGTTGAGAAACACGCTCACCTTGTGAGCCGCCGACCCGGCGATGACGTCCGGCCGGCCGTCGTCATTCCAATCGACCGTGTCGACCAACAAGCGAATCCCCATATCGCCCACCTGGACCGGCGCCGCAAACACGGGCGATTCAGCCGGCCCCAAGTTGCGATAGTAGCGAATCAAGCCGTAGGTATCGCCGATCACGAGATCATTCCGGCCGTCCGCATCATAATCCGCCACCGTAAAGACGGTTCTCGCCCCCTGCAGCGCGGTAAAATCATTTTCCGTGTCTCCCTGCTGCGGACCGACTTTGATCGGATGTTTGTCGTCGGTATGTAGCCGTTGGCCGGCGACGTGGACTTTGTTTTCGTCCCTGGTACTCAGATGGCGATGAACCCAAACCTGTCCGTGCCAATCGCCAAACAGCACGTCGATGCGGCCGTCGGCATCGAAGTCGGCAAGGTATGGCCAGAAGTGCCCGTCGCCCAATTCGACCGGATGATCGATATGCACGCCCGTCGGCAGTACGTTGATCGTTTTGTCGAAACGATAGGGGTTGCCGACACCCGAATTGAGGTGCACCGTATATCCCGACACGATGTCCATCAATCCGTCGTCGTTATAGTCGACGAATTGCCGCCCCGGCAGCCTCGCGTTGCCCCATTGGGCCGGAATGGCCCGGCTATCGATGTCGAACATCGGCTCATTGGCCGTCCCCACGTTTTCAAACAGAAAAATATCGCCCCCCGAAGCCACCATCAAATCCAGGAGGCCATCACCGTTCCAATCGGTCGCGCGCGGAACGGGCAAACGAAACGACCGTAACGCTCCGCGATACGGAAACGGTTTTTCGGTCAGCATCGGTTTGTCTGGGGTGCCGATGTTCTCATAGTACCGCAAAAATGACGGCAGCTGTTTCTTATGTGGTAACCACGTGAAAGAACCGCTGATTAGGTCAGGCAAATCGTCACCGTTGAAGTCCGCTACACACGGAGCGGCGCCCCAATCGCGGACATTGATCGGCGCCCCGTCCGCTTCAAGGGGGCCGCGCAATTCCAATTGCGGGGGCTCACTCGGTTGTTGAGCGACGTTTTCGTAGTAATAGATGCGACCGGTCACATACCCCCCGGCCAAGAGGTCCTGGCGTCCGTCATGATTCCAATCCACCGAGGCCATGACCGGATAATAGTCGTGCTTAAACACTCCCGCCGGTTTTTCGGCAACCGGCGTGATCGGCAATTCCAACGTGTTTCCGTCCGCCGTTTTGACAAAGCCCTGGTATTCGTACTTGCGATGACGGTTATCGCCCGTGTTTTTGAAATAGGCGATGCTGTTTTGATAGGTGCCGGCCAAGATGTCATTGGCGCCGTCCTGATTCCAGTCGACGACTAGCGCGGTCGCGTGAATGCCGACATCCATCGGTTGGCCGTCTGCCTCGAACAACATTTTGGAGTAGGGAAACTGCGGCCGCTCGCGCGTTCCCGTGTTGGGCATCACGAACAGTTGGCCGTACTGCTCCCCGTAAACGATATCGACCAGCCCGTCGCCGTTGAAATCGTCGAGGGAGATTTTTGTCGCGTCACTGCCGGTCGTGGAGTCCCCCTGCAGGTCGCACCGCGGCAACCCGTCTCCCAGCCAGGCACGCGGCGGAGCCTCTTCCGGCTCCGCTCCGGCGGGGAGCAGATCGAAGTAGACGGCATAGGTCGATGCCGCATCCCCATTTTGCGTATGCGTAAAGGCCAAACGCCCGCGCCGCCAATCCCCGATCGACTGATACATGAATCCGGCGCGGGGGCTGATCTGGCGAATTCGCTCACCGCCGGAATAACTCGACGGCCGAAAGACCTCTGGAAACTCATAGGGAAAGACGGCATCGTACCAGCGAAACGGCCGATCAAACGGTCCGCGTGCGTAGAGATAGTTGTCGTATTTCACAGGCTCGCCCGTTTTGGGGTCGATTCGCATCACCTGGAGCGACGCCAAATTGGCGCGCCGGGATTCACTGGATTGATCCAGCCATTTAGAAAAAACGATCTCCACGTCGGCCGGCAACTCGTCTTGGTTGCGTGCTTCCAAATCGACCGGGGCCACCTCAACGATCAGCCGATACTGCCCCTCGCCTGCCCAGCGCGGTGGATCGGCAGCGACGGCCCGCGAACCAACGATCGCAATACAAAACACGAGGACTGATAAACGTCGTTTCACGTCCCGCCCCATTCCATTCCCCGTTATGCAAAGGCCTGCTATTTGTTCGGTAACCGTACGCGCGCCGCTTGGATCACTCCCGACTGTTTCGTGACTGAGATCTCGATACTCGTCCAGACAACGAGCAGCGAACCATCCCCTGACTCGGTCACGGAGGGGTAACAAACGCTGCGACTGAAAACCTCTTCGTCGGGCGCGGGATGTTTAATCTCTGCCAGGATGAGCGGTTCGCCCCACGATTTCCCTCCGTCCTTCGAGGCGCGGATCGTCAAAGGGGTCCGCTTCGGCGGCCGGCACGCGTTGTGGGTGAGTAATAAGTCGCCCGTACTGGCGCAAAACAGATTGTGAGACGCGGCGGCGGCCACCAATTCGGTTTTGACCGGCGCGGACCATGTCGTTCCGCGGTCGCGGGAGCGGGATTCCCACAATAAGCCATCCCGGCTGCGAACGACCATCAACAACTCGCCGTCGGGCAATTGGGCAACGGTCGGTTCGTTGGCGCCGACCTTTCCCTCCGGAATTACGTTACCGTGCCGCTGCCAGGTCTTGCCACCGTCGTCCGACCGCACGATCGCGGCCGCCTGTGTGGTGAAATGATAGGCCGGCAACAACAACTCCCCCGTAGCGAGCTTAATCCCATTGCTGCGGCAGCCCCAACTCACCTCGTCGATGATTTGCGCCGTGTCGGTCCAGGTCCCGCCCGAGTCGTCCGTCGCCTGTGCGTAGAGTTTATACGATGCGGCGCCGACTTCTTCTCTTTCCACATCGCGCAATCCGACAAAAGGATAGCGATCCCAACGGCCGCGTGTGAAAACCACCCACGTCCGCTCGCCTTCCGCGATAAACGCCGCGTCAACATCCGATCGCCGCGGAGCATCGTGGAGCACCTCCGCCTCGGACCAGGTTTTGCCATCGTCGCTGGAGTAAGCACCCAAAATCACCTGATGCACCGAAGCTTCAAAAGGCCCGGAAAACCAAGCAGCCAGCAGTCGTCCGTCTGCCAGGCGAACCACACTCGGAGCATGGTTAAATCCGTATAGATTCGAACGGTCGTATGGGTCGTCTTTGGGATATCGAAATACAGTCGATGTCGCCACCAATTCCGGCACGGGCGGCGCCGCTTCAACCTCGTTCCCCACGGGAGCTAGCACCGCACACAGCAAGGTGATTTGCCAACAGGAGCATCGATTCATTACAAACGCCGTTTCATGCGAATTAAATGGGCAACAGCAAGTCTTGATTGGAACGAAATCATCGATGACTTGCAAACCCGCTTAAAATGAGCACGTTCGCGAATAACTCCATCCGCCGGATGGCCTTTTTTAGACCGTCGACCGAATCCGACAATCACATCAGCTCACTCGAGCGCAAGCCTATGAATCCTCGAGCCGACACGGAAAGGAATATCGGCCTACTGGGCGCGACGGGAGTGGGCGTTGGCGCGATTGTCGGCGGTGGAATTCTCGCGCTGGCGGGTGTCGCGTTTGCCACAACGGGACCGGCGGCGCTTGTGGCCTTTGCGCTCAACGGCGTCATCGCGCTGATGACGGCCGTTAGTTTTGCGGAAATGGCGTCCAAATTCCCTGAATCCGGTGGAACCTACACCTTTGCCAAAAAGGTGCTCTCGGTCGAAGCCGCGTTCACCGTGGGCTGGGTGGTGTGGTTTGCGTCGATCGTCGCCGCTGTGCTGTATGCCGTCGGTTTCGCCTATTTCGCACTGATCATGGTTGGCGATATCTGGCGGGCGGTTCACGGCGACGTCCCGCCGTGGTTGTCCGATCCGCGATTGGTGACCGGTCTTGCCGTCGTCACAACCATTGTATTGGCCGTCGGGCTAATGCGCAAGGCGGCTGCCGGCGGGCAATGGGTCAACGTTGGCAAAGTCGTCGTGTTCGGGATCTTAATCCTGGGAGGACTGTGGGCCGTACTGCAAAACCCGGTCGCCGAAATAACCTCCCTGCTCCGCCCCTTCTTTACAGCGGGTTTCAGCGGATTGATTCAGGCGATGGGCTATACGTTTATTGCGCTGCAGGGTTTTGATCTCATCGCCGCTGTGGGGGGTGAAGTCCGGCAGCCGGAAAAAACCTTGCCGCGAGCGATGGTCTTTTCGTTGCTGATCGCGCTGGCGATCTACTTGCCGCTGCTTTTCATGATCGCCACAGTGGGGGTCCCCCCCGGTGATACAATCGCCGCCGCGGCGGCCGACAATCCTGAGGGAATCGTGGCGATCGCCGCGCAGCAATACCTCGGCCGCGCCGGCTACTGGCTGGTGATTGTGGCCGCTGTGTTGTCGATGTACTCCGCCTTGCAGGCCAACTTGTTTGCCGCGTCGCGCATCGCCCGGGCGATGGCGCTCGACCGAACGCTCCCCGCCCGGCTCAGCAACCTGCATGTCAACCGCAATACGCCGATCGCGGCGATCGCGGTTACGGCGCTGCTGATTTCCATCGTGCTCATCGTATTACCCGATGTGGGAGCGGCCGGTGCGGCCTCGAGTTTGATTTTTCTACTGACTTTTGCGCTGGCCCACTGGATCTCCATACTCGTCCGACAACGCAGTTCTCGCCAGCCGCCCCCGTTTCGCGCACCGCTCTATCCCGCAGTGCCGGTTCTGGGCGGCATCGCATGCTTGGCATTGGCCGTGTTTCAGGGGATCGCCGTCCCCTCGGCCGGAATCATTACAATAGTTTGGATGTGCGTCGGCGGACTATTGTATTTGGCGCTCTTTGCGCGGCGGGCCCGCGTCCGCGATGCCGCCAGCACTGCCTATGATCCCGAACTGGTGACCCTCCGCGGCCGCGCGCCGCTGGTCCTGGTCCCGATCGCCAATCCGAAAAACGCCGAGGCCATGCTCACGCTGGCCAATGCCCTGGTCCCCTTTCACATCGGACGTGTGCTCACGCACACGGTAGCCGTCGTCCCGCAGGACTGGAAGCCGGATGAGAACGCCGCTCCCATACAGCGGGCGCAGGCCGTGATCCACGAATTGCTGCGGCTTTCCGCTGCCGTCGGAATTCGCGTCGAAACCCTGACAACGGTCGCCGCCGAGCCGATGGCCGAGATATCCCGCGTCGCGCAACTACATCGCTGCCAGTCGGTCGTGTTGGGGCTTAGCGAGATTTCCGAGAACAACCAGGCCGTGCACCTGGAATCGCTGCTGGGGATTCTGGACGCCAACGTCGTGGTCCTGCGGGCACGCGACGATTGTCGATTGGCCGACGCGCGAAAAATCCTCGTGCCGATTGCCGGTCGCGGCGGACACGAGCATCTGCGAGCACAACTGCTCGGCAGTTTGCTCCGCACCGCCGACCGCGAAGTTACCTTTCTGCGCGTCGTTTCGGCCCACGCGCCACCGGCGGAAGTCCGCCGTGCTAAACGGGACTTGCGGCGTCTTGCGGACGACGAAGTCCGCCATTCGCGGCACGTGGAAGTCGTCCTGAGTGACGATCCCCTGCAAGCGGTCGCCGACCGGGCCGCCGACTTCGACTTGGTCATCCTCGGAGTGCAACGACTGGATCGCCGCAAGAAGCTGTTCGGAAACTTCACACGGCAACTCGCCCGCCGCATTTCCTGCCCGTTGATCGTTATGAGCCGCCGCGGGTAATCCGTCCGGTCCATCGGCAACGGGGCCGCACGCGACAAACCGCCGTCGTTGAGCATTCCCCCAGGGCTCGATTTCTCGGCTCCCTTATCGCGAAATTTGACACGACGGATTCCGTGAAATACGGTTGCTGAGGCCGTTTGATTTCAGCCGTGTCTCGCCGGTTTCGAATGCATCGGAGGCTCGATCACGGTTGAACCGGTCGTATCGATTCTACAAGGAATCCGTTTCCGTTCTGCGGATTGTTCTTCAGTCGCAATCAAGAATCAAGAACGACGGCGATGGCAAGTTCCACACTATCCAATGGACTCCGACAACCGGTCTGTCAGGACGTACGCAAGATTCGCGCGTTGTTTAAGCGCATCCGCCGCGACGAGCGATTTGCCGACCTGTCCCTTTTCAAGAGACGTTCGGCCGACCAGCTCGAACGTCAAGATGAGCGTCGGGCGCGTGACCGCCGTCCGCTCTGTTGGCCGATCGAAATCAGCCCCGTGAACTTCGAGGACGGCCTGATCGATTTCGTCGAGCGTCCGTTGGGAGAAACACACGTGTACTCCCAGGACGTCACGTTGCGAGGAATCAGTTTTCTCCATACTGAGCCGCTGCAAACGCCCTACGTTGTGATCAACTGCGCCCTGACTGAATCCGACAGCGTTTCCTTGTTATTGCAGATCCGCTGGACAGCAGCCGGCTGGGAGCAGCCGTTCCCCGGTTGCGGAAAGTTCCTCATGAGCGGGGGCCGATTTTTGGGAATCGTCGAATCGGCATAATCACTCGGGCCGTGAAAAACTAAGCGCCTCATTCCTCGTGCGCAGAACTCGAAACACGGTCACTCAGCTTATCACGCGGGGCAGCGCACTCAGACCACGCCATCCCGAACGCACCATAGACAAAAAGGCTCACACCGACCTGGTTCGCGTCGATACCGCATTTTGGGGCGATGAACGGACTGACATCATCAATGTCCGGTGATCGCTGATGCGAGGAGTCCGGATTCATGTGAGTTACCATCAAGTTCTTTTGGGGAAAGGCGGCGGCTTGTTTTCGCTCATTTTGTCGGGGCTACGGATGGTAGACAAGGCAAAATGATGCCGGTTATTCAATGATCACCCCCTTCGCTCAGAATCAGACCGTGAGACTCCATCCACGTCGGCGGCTCGCATTTGTCCGCCAGTTTGCGGATCACCGGCTCGGGAACGGCGTTGACGCGAGCATTGTTCTGGTGCAGCAGTTTTGCAAACGGCGGTTCGAGGTAGACGATCTCGATGCGGGCGCTGTAGTCGGCGAATAGGTTGATCCACCGTCCACGAGTTTGCCGAATTGTGTTGGTGGCATTGAAGGTGAAGGATGTCCCCGCCCGCAGAAACTCTCGGCAGCGCTCTTTGGCAAGCTGGGCTACACGTCCCTGGTCGTCGGTCGGTTCGACAGCGAGTTCGCTGCGAATATCGTCCAAAGACACAATCGGGAGATTACTACGATTCTTGCGCAGCCATGTATCCTTTCCGCTGCCGGGTAGCCCGGACACCAGTGTCACCTGACAGGAATACTCCTCGTGCGGAACATAATGCAGGTTCGGCGTTTCCTGCCTAAAGAAGGTGAAGCGCGCGTGGTCCGTGGAAAACGGGTATGGTTGGTTGAAGCAATGGGCGTCTTCCGCCATCAACTTCCAGAAGTGCAGGTTTTCTTCCGGGCGAGACATGGAATCGGTATCCCGCCCCCGGGTGTCTGCTAAGGCGAACAGATATAGCAATCGATTGCTGACTAACCACGAGAGACGCACAACTTCGTGTGTCGGCTCATATCGTTCAAGTAGAAACGCAGGCCGACCGTGGTAACGGACCAATCGGGCGATCTCCTCACGAGTCGCCAAATCACAGCCAAGCTCACGCAAGATCGTGCGTGTAACGTGTTCGCCCTTAACGGCATGCTTCGGCGAACGGACTCGTCCCGTCCCGGAATCGACTTCGGTCGTCAGCGGCTTCGCAACATCGTGAAACAGGGCGGTAAAGGTGAGTACGGTTCGTTCACGTGCCGACAGGGACACCCATTCATCGAGTTGATGGAGTTGCCGAAGCACCATCTTTGTATGCGTCCAGACATCTCCTTCCGAGTGCCACTGGGCGTCCTGGGCGCATTCCGCCATCGCCTGACACCACGGCTGAGATTCTGCCCAAGCCGTAAGGTCCTCCAGCGATGCTTGTTTCAGCTCTGCCCAATCCATTTATTCCAAATCCAACTCATTGACAATCTGAGAAACGGCATTCCCGAAGTCAGAAAAGTCCTTACCAGCAACGGTAACCTCGAATCTAGCGTCAGCGGCGTCACCAACTGTGATAAAAAGTCGGCTTGAACACTCGTTGTCGAGAGTGGCAGTGACGGGATCGTCGTTGAAAGCCCCGATTCTTAGTGAGTAAGTTCCCTCCCGAACATTCGATTCGTTTGTGCTCAGCAGCCGGTCCAGTTCTCGCCAAACTGTGAGCTTGGATAGTCGGTATTGAAGTGACACGACTGCCGTGTCGATCTGAACTTGCCATTTGTCAGACTCATCGAGATTCTCGTCGATTGATAGTTCCCAGTCGCCCGATCGTCCAAAAACGATCATTCCGTAATTTGCCATCTGATAGCCTCTACGCCCAAATATCCACTTTATCAGCCAATAGGTTTGGCACCATCTGCTGATATTGCCAATGGGTACTTTCTTGGATCTTCTCAACAAATTCCGGGCGCACGACTTTTGCTCGCCCTGTTACGACTCCGTCCGCTTCGGTTCGCAGGTACAAGCCTTCCATTCGGTTGTCTGTTTGCTTGGTGATTGGATTTTCGAAGTGGCTATCGAAATGCGACGGGCCGATTAATTTCTCTAACTCGTCGCGACTGACGGTACCGGTGTGTAGGATCGGGACTGTTTCAATTCCGGTTCCCGCCAACAAGGACTGCCGCTGCTCGAAATCGAGGAATGCTTGCTGTCCCTTGTCGTAAATGTCGAACTCGAAAAAATAGTGAGTGAGACGCCGGTAATGAATCGAATGCCGGGCGTAGACCCATTCTCCGAAGAGGATGTAGCGATTTTCCAACCGTTCCTGCAAGACATGCCGCTTCACCGCCGCCCACTGTTTGAAGAGATCGTACTGCGGGTGCATCCCCTCGGTGATGAGATGCCCCCGGCATTGCAGCACCAATTCACCAGCGTCCGAAAAGTGAATGCCGACGTTGGTGCCGTCAATCTTTTCCTCAACGATGAGTGATTGGTTAGCAACAAACGCCTGCGACTCTGCTTCGCCGAGATGCTTGTCGTCATCCGTACCTTTCGACCCAAACAGGTGTGGAGTTCGGGGATACTTGGTGAATTCACCGTGCGACGTACCCATCAGCTGGCTCCTTTCGTTTGGGGTTGTAATAAGTTGTCGGTTTCAGGTGGGACTGTTATACCAGCCAAGTGGCTCACGATTTCGTTTCCATTGATCCGGGATGCCCGCCGGACCGACTCGCATAGCGACAATCCCCCCAATAATCGCACAATTTGTGTCGATATCGCCGCCAACTCGGGCGGCGGTCCACATCGCTTCGCTGTAATCTTCGAGAAAGGCCGCAGCCATCCAGAGACAAAACGGGACGGTGTCCTGAGCACTAATTTGTGCCCCACAGCCAACTTGCGAAGCAACCGTAAACGCCCACGTACCGAGAGGATAGGTAGCGGCCCATTCAAGGCGGCGACGCACTTCACTTTGATCGATTTTGGATATGACCCACGGGATTAAGGCTTCCGCTGGCTCGGATTTGCAGCGCCACGCCCAGCCTGCCGCCAAGGCAATGGCGATAGCGCCGACTTGCGCTTCTGCGTGCGCATGAGTCACTTCTGCTGAAAGTGCCGCTTGCCTGGTGGTCTCTTCGACATCATCTGCAAACCAGGCCCCTAACGGCGATACCCTCATCGCTGCCCCATTACCGAAAGACCCGCTGCCCCCGAACATTTCCTGGCTGAGCGTTCTCCAACTGCCACCAGCGGCAACGTCTTCCAATAGACGACGAGCACCGGCCCCATATCCTCGATAGGGTTGCGCTTGAAATCGCTCTGCAAATCGCTGGGCGAGATGGTCCTGATCAACGCAATCACACTCACGCAGTGTTTCCGTCAGGGCAAGGGCCATCTCGGTATCATCGGTGTAATTCCACGGTGGTGGCGGTGGTCGGCGACCTATCGCCTCAGCGGCAACGTGCGGCGAGAAGAATTGCTGGCCAAAAGCGTCGCCAATCGAAAGGCCGTCCAGCGACAAGCACGCCCTGTCCAATCGATCATTTGACATTTTCAAAACCTCACATATGGGAATGACGCTGATTCATCCATCATAAATAAAAAACCCGCACGGTTGACCAGCATCGAGCGGGCTTCGATGGAATCAGTCCCTAAAAGTAGTGATCCCGGTTCACGCCATCAAAAGCAGCCTTTCTTGAGACAACATTTCTTGAAGCGCCTGCCGGAACCGCAGGGGCAGAGATCATTCCGGCCCAGCTTCTCCTCCAGCGTCTTTTCGCCGTGGACGATCCGCACTCCTCGCTTTACCTGCGTTTCGGACGGGAATCCTAGACGACGCTTGCTCATCGTCTCGAAAAAAATGGCTGTTCGTCAAAGTGATCATAGTGTGTCGGTCGCATGTCGCACCTCCTCCGCTGTTTTGGTAATTCCTCAATGGACACGCGTTCGCAATAAAAGTTCGCATCGTCGCCAAGTGCGAAGCAAATCGTGAAACGAACCGTTGGGGCAGATTTGGCATCAGGGGAATGACAAATTGTTGTGCCAGCAATGGTTTCGCCACTGAGGCCTGCCGACAAACGACGGATCGAGCTCCTGCGATTTCGATAAAGTGACCGCTTGCTCCTGACAATCTCCACAACTCAACATCCGCCGACCGTTCTGGGCTATTTGCTGCACAAACACCCGGAACGTTTTTAGAGCTTTGATCCCAGCTTCGGGAATAATGGGCCATCGGAATTCGCGTCGGCGACTTCTTGTGAGACAGGTTGGTGTGACTCGTCTGGAACCATCGCCGGTGTCCTCGATTTGAGGAGAACGTTGTCCGGGCGAATTGATCGCTATGGGGGCGTTCCTGATATCTGGGCCGGTCGCTCGACGCCGACCAACGTGGTAGCGAACGGTCAGGACCGTAGGATCGTTGCGGCTGTGAAACGAGTTACGACGATGCGCTGGAGCGGCATTGTCACTTCGACCTGGCAATCAACAATCGCATCTCGAAGAAAACACGATGGAGTAATGCCTTGTTTTTCTCGAAGAGAGAGATGTAGCATCGACCAACCTTGTCGATCTCACTTCAAGGCACCTCCACGTCGAGGGTGATTTTCCCCTTCCAACGACTAACGGATGCTTGGGAGCGTTTCCCAATGCACGGATTTGGCAGAGAGGTTCCAAACCAAACCATCTCTGCACCAGAGGAGAGACACATGCAAAAGCCTACGACCGGCAGACCCATGGAAATTTTGATGGTTGAGGACAGTCTCACCTTTGCCCGCATCACGATGATGGCGTTGCGGAAGGCGAATATCGAGCACCGCTTCACCTGGCTTACCAATGGGGAAGACGCTCTGGAGTTTCTCCATCAGTGCGGGAAATACCGCCACGCACCTCGCCCCGATTTGATACTTCTCGATTTGGGATTACCGAAGATCGATGGCCGGGAAGTGCTCGCCGTAGTCAAATCGGATGTGGATCTGCGCAGCATCCCGGTTGTGGTCGTGACGGTGTCCACGTCGGAGGAGGACCGCATGGAAAGTGAACGGCTCGACGTGGAAGCCTATCTAACCAAGCCGGTCGATCTCGACGCGTTTCTCGGACTTGTTCGAGATCTGAAAGAATACTGGCACGACGACATGATCGTGCCTGCTCTTAGCTGAATGGCCCGGTCGTGCTGTTGGTGAGACCCTCAAGGACCGCACTACGTCAAACCCAAGCTTTGGCGTCAAAGCAACCGCAATCATCGACGCCATGTTGCCAGCCTGCCAACCGACGCTTCTCGTCTATACGACTTGAACGAGATGAAAGAACATCGGTTAGCGCG
>CALFYU010000088.1 GCA_937952455.1 uncultured Planctomycetaceae bacterium | reverse complement strand
GGCACTCGCGTGCCCCACAAGTCGATTTTCGTCAGGTTATGCAGTCCGCTGAGGTGGTGCAAACCGGCATCAGAGATGTGCGTGTCTTCCAGATCCAGTTGCCGCAGATGCGTCATCCGACTGAGATATTGAATGCCGTCGTCCGTAATCCCCTCGGGCAAATACAGCTGTTCCAAGTTCTGCAGCGCGGCAAGATGAGCGACGCCGGCATCGGTGATGGCGACGTCGCTGCTGAGAACCAGCATTTTCAGGTTCGAAAGTTTCGCGACATGAGCCAAACCGTCGTCGGTGATTTGTGTCCCGTTCAGGTACAATTTCTCCAGACCGGTCAGCGCCACCAAGTGCGCCAAGCCCGCGTCAGTGATCGGGGTGTGCGACAAAAACAGGTCGCGGAGGTTTCGCAGTTCCGCAACGATTTTTAACCCCGTATCCGAGATGCGGGTCTCGTTGATGTAAAGCTGCTTCAGCCGCGACAGTCCAGCCAAATGAGAAATCCCCGCGTCCGTGATTTGCGGTGGCAACGTCAGCGTTTCTAACGTGTCGTATCGGCCGATGCGGAGCAGGGCGTCATCCGTGACGTCAGAGAGAAACAGGTTCAGAAAGACAACATCGCCGCGGCTGTTGCGTTCCATATCTCCGCCGAATTCTTCGATCAGATCGATCGTTTCGGCAGACGGCGAATCATTCGCGTAAGACATGACCTTCTCCGGTGAGAGGACCGAATGTCGCCACCGAGGCTGCGAACGACGGTTTGCTCCGACATCACACAGCATCGCCGAAATCCTCCGGCGAATCAACAGGAATTTCCGCGCCAACGCGTCTGATCAACAGATGCTGATCCCTAAAGAGGCCCGCCGCTGACGAGCAGCTATTGATTCCGACGCCCCGGCAATAGGCGCCGGCGGCGCAGCGCGCCATAATCGGCCAATCCAATCGCTCCCCGAATGACGACATTCAGACAAGGCAATACGCATGCAACATGATTCGCTCAAGGTCTTATTGTTTATCGCCATCCTTTCGAGTTTGGCTCCCAGCGGCCTCGCGGACGAGCCGGATATCTTGCAGCCGCCCCAATACATCGGCCCGCCGAAGCCGCTGCACGCGGTCACCAATCGCGCGTTTCAAGGCATCCCCAGCCTAGCGGTCACGCCCGGGGGACGCTTGTGGGCGACTTGGTACGCGAGCAAGACGCCCGGCGAAGACCACAACAACTACGTCGTGCTGAGCACCAGCGGCGACAACGGCGAGACTTGGCAGGAGGTGCTCGTCGTCGACCCTGATGAAGACGGCCCCTTGCGGACATTTGACCCCGAACTTTGGATGGCCCCCGACGGCAAACTGCGGCTGGCATGGGCACAAACAATCGGCCACGACGGCACGACCGCCGGCGTATGGCTATTGGAGATTGACGAGCATGAGACGGCCCAGCCAGGTTGGGACGCACCGCGACGTGTGACCGATGGAATCATGATGTGTAAGCCGGTCGTGCTCTCCTCTGGCGAATGGGTCCTGCCCGCCTCAACGTGGCGGCTGACTGACAACAGTGCCAAAATGGTCGTCTCCGACGATCAGGGACAAACGTGGAAAGTTCGCGGCGCGTGCAACGTGCCGAGAAAGGAGCGGGCCTTTGACGAACACATGTTCGTCGAGCGCAAAGACGGTTCGCTGCGGTTACTCGCCCGCACACGGTACGGCATCGGCGAAAGCATCTCCCATGACCGCGGCGCCACCTGGCCGGAATTGACCCCATCGCCAATCGCTCACCCCAGCGCACGGTTTTTCATTACCCGCCTCAATTCCGGCAATCTGCTGTTGGTCAAACATGGTCCGATCGACAAGCCGACCGGGCGGTCTCACCTGACGGCGTACGTCTCGACCGATGACGGAGCGACCTGGACCGGCGGATTGCTGCTCGACGAACGCGCCGGGGTTTCTTATCCCGACGGACAGCAAACGCCCGACGGGCTGATCCGCATCGTTTACGATTACAGCCGCACCGGCGAGCGAAACATTCTCCTGGCGGCGTTCCGCGAGGAAGACGCTGCCGCCGGCAAACCGGTCTCCGCCGACGTCCAATTGCGGCAACTCGTCAGCAAAGCCTCCGGCGGACAAGAAAAGTCGAAATAGCAGCGCAAAGTGCTTCGCGAACATTCCCGACCAAAAAACCGGAGACCCCGCCGACGAAAAATCCTCACCCACAAGTGTCGCGAGCACCGTCCGGCGTGTTATAATCCGATTACGCTCGGCACAAAGGCCTCTCACACGTAATTTTGCGGAACATTCACCACCTCAATCGAGCCTCCCAGGGAACCATAGGACCATGAACATCCGCATTGTGCTGGCCGCCGTGATTATTATCACAAGTCTCGCCCTGCCGTCATCCGCCCAGGCCGACGGCAAGCTGACGTCCGTCGGCACGGGCAAGGACCAAATTCCACTGTTGGTCGTCAAAGGCACCCCTTATGAAATGGGGCGTCAGCACGGCGAATTGATCAAGGATCAGGTCCGGGAACTCTCGGCGCATTTGCTAAAGAGTATTCAAGCGAGCGATCCCAAACGTTTCACGGACCAAGCGCTCGATGACGCTTGGGCCCAGGTCGCTCCGCACACCGACCCGCGATTTAAAGAGGAACTCAAAGGTCTGGCGGACGGCAGCGGGGTTTCGCTCAAACTCTTGCAGCGTGCCCACACGATTCCTGTAATCGCCGACTATTCCTGCAGCAGTATCGCCGCTTGGGGGCAAGCGACCAAGGACGGGCACCTGTACCAGACGCGCAACCTGGACTGGGAGATGGGACTCCGCGTGCAGGAATTTCCGTTGATCGTCGTTTACCTCCCCGACGAAGGCATTCCACACGTGAGCATCACCTTTGCCGGTTGTATCGGTGCGAACACCGGAATGAACGCCGAAGGGATTGTCCTTTCGGAAATGGGAGATTCGCCCGGCAGCGAATATCCCTTCGATCTCAACGGCGTGCATTTCACGACGCTGTTTCGCAACGTGCTCTATGATGCTGATGGATTGGATCAGGCGGTCGACATCTTCAAAAACGCCAAACGGATCAAGAAATATCACTACGTCGTCGGCGACGGCAAAAACGGCCGCGCGGTGAAAATGTTGGCCCACGCCCCGAACCTCGTCATCTGGGAAGATAACGACGCGACCGACGAAAAGGCGCCCAATGTGCTGAAGAACATCGTCTACCAAGACGAGGGCCGCGGAGCATATCAACCGCTGAAAAAGTCATACGGCAAGATCGGCTCGCAGGAAATGATCGACCTCGTTTGCAAGATTCCGATCAAGGGGGCCAACGTCCTCGACGTGATCTACGACGCCACCGCCCTGGAATTCTGGGTCGCCTACGCCGAGAAACAAGACGAGGCCTACAAACGCCCCTTTGTCCACGTCAAACTCAAAGACTACTTGCCATGAGTTGTAACTCGTAGGGTGCGTTCAAAACATGATGCGATCCGCCGGAAAGACCGGTCCTTCGACGCACGTCCGACGATAGTCCCATTCGCCGTCGTCCATTCGCACCCGCGTGACGCAACTAAAGCACGCGCCGAATCCGCACGCCATCGGCGATTCCAGCGACACGTAACCCGGCACACCCGCGGCGGCGATGATTTCGCTCACCGCATGCATCATCGGTTCCGGGCCGCAGCAATAGACCGTCGTCGGCTCATTACTTTCGAGGGCCTGCTTCAAGAGATCCGTGACGAATCCCTGGTGCCCCCGCGAACCGTCGTCGGTCGCAATCCGCACGTCGATCCCCGCCCGCTCGAAATCCTCAATGCCAGCCAAATAGTCCGCTGACCGGGCGCCGTAACACAGAATCACCGATGTCGGAAGATGTTCCGGCTTCCGCGAAGGTTGACCGTAGGTCTTGCGCCCCAGCGCTTCCTGCCCGACCGCCAAAAACGGCGTCTGGCCGATTCCACCGGCCACCATCAGCAATCGTCCGGCCGGCGGCGCGGCAAACCCGTTCCCCAGCGGACCCCAGATCTCGACTTCGTCGCCCGCCTGCCAATGACTCATCAACGTAGTCATCTTGCCGATGACCGCATAGACCACGTCAATCCCCGCCGGTCGGCCGGCTCTGTCGGTATAGGTGTCATACAACGCAAACGGACGCCCCAGCAGCGGGTCGGTCGTTTGACGGGCGCGAATCATCAGAAATTGCCCGGGGAGAATCTGCGCGGCCAACTCCGGGGAGGCGATCCGCACTAAAAACGTATCGCGGGCCAATTGCCATTGTTCGACAACTTCGGCCGCTTCCTGGACCGCCGTGGGGACCATTCCCGGCATCAGGTTTTCCCGTGCGTGTTCGATCATGATCGTCGACTCTTCGAGGTCTTTCCCGGCGATCGTTTCTTGGATGCTGGACGCCGCTTGCTCGGCGGTCGACCAGCACTCTCCTTTTCCAAAAGCGATTGAAGCTTTTTCACTTCCTGGGGAATGAGCGGCCTGTGATCTCCCACCTTGAGCCGCCCCAATTTGATCGGGCCGAACTGCACGCGCCGCAATTTCATCACCTTGTGCCCCACCCGCGCCATGAGCCGGCGAATTTCGCGGTTGCGCCCCTGTTTGAGCGTAAGTTCCAGCACGCTGCTTTTGCCTTTGACGCGCATGCGTTTGGCACGTTCCACGCGAAAGAATCCGTCAGAAAATCGCAGCCCCTCGCGCAGTTGCTTCAGCGTCTCGTGCGTTGGAACGCCGGCCACTTGGACTTCATAGGTCCGCAGGACGCGGTAGCGCGGATGCGCCAAACGATTGGCAAATTCGCCGTCGTTGGTGACGACGATCAACCCTTCGCTGTTTTCATCCAACCGCCCGACGGTAAACAGCCGCGGCCCGGATTTGGGAAACAAGTCCACCACCCGCCGCCGTCCCGCGGGATCGCGATGCGTGCACAGATAACCGGTCGGCTTGTTGAGCACATAATAGACCTTCCGCTCGATGACCACGTTCTCGCCGTCGAGTTGAATCTTCTGCTTCTCCGGATCGACCCGCTGCCCCAACTCGACGACCGTCTGCCCATCGACTGTCACCCGCCCCGCTTGGATCAACTCCTCGCAGGCCCGACGCGCCCCGCAGCCGGCGGCCGCGAGCACCTTCTGCAGCCGCACCAGTGAATCACCCTGCTGCGGCACTTTGGGTGCTGCGGGTTTCCGCGCCGTCCGAGATGTCCGCCGAGCCGTTCCCATTCGTTCGCCTTCTCCGAATTTCGCCTCCCAGAACCGAGAAGCCCGTGCACAGGTTTACACACCGCGCGGTGCATTTACAAGGCCGTGCCCGTCTACGTTACCACGACCGGTGCCATTTGGGTTAGCCACAGATGAAACACAGATTCTTCAGGCGTGAATCCACGAGTCCCAAACCGACGCCTTGCCGTCGTACACGGCGCTCCTTGTCAAGCAAAGTGACCCAATGTTTTCCGACGTAAAGTGAAGTAGCCACGAGCGGTCGGCTTGGGAGTCTCGATGTGATGCGTGAAAATCCGTGTGTTATCCGTGTTCATCTGCGGCTAAAAAATTATCGCTCCAGCAAATGCAAGTTCGCGATTGTAACCCCCGAAAACATCGAACCCACGATCCCCAGGTACCCCTGGTCCGTGCCGCACAGGTACAGGTTCTTCAGATGCGTCGTGCCGTCGAGGCGTTTTACGGGGGAGCCGTAGACACAGCCGTTGACGTGGCCGGTGAAGTGCTTGATCGTTTTGGGCGTGAAGACGTCGGTGTCGATCACTTTGCCGCGGTAATCCGGAATGTACCGCGTCGCAGCGGCGACCATGCGGTCAAACCAAGCGGTTTTCTGCGCCGCGTATTCGTCCTCAGGCAACGACATCCAATAGTCCGCATTGGCCAGCGCCGTCAGCCGGATGATCCCCTCGGGGAGCGGCTCATCATATTGGAAATTGTTCGGGCAGCAGATGATGCCGCTGCGCAGATCGCACGGTTCCTGCGGGCTTTCGTAATGGAACCGCTCGGAGTCGCAGTAAAAAATGATCGTTTCCGTATGGCCCAAGTCGGCCGGCTGTTCTTCGATGATCATCTGACCTTCGACGAACGTCACATTCCCCGGTTCCTCAGGCGTGACCACGCGTTCCTGTCCGGCGCAGAGATTCATCGTCTCCACATAACCGGCGGAGGAAAGCACGTTGCCGGCAGAAATTTCGCGGCCGTCGTCCAGCACCACGCCCACAGCACGCTCGCCGTCGAGTTGAATCGCCGACACACCGGCCCGCAGTTTCAATTCGCCGCCCAGCGATTTGAATTTCCGTACGAGCGCCTTGAGGATCGGGCGAATGCCCTGCAGCGGGCGGCAAAACCCTTCGTAAAAAATGCTCTTGAACATGATCACGAACTGGTGGAAGTCCATATCCCGGGGGCTGGCGCTGCCGTAGAACATGATTGGGCAGAGGATCATGTCGATCAGTTTGGGATCGCTGATGCATTCCCCCATCACTTGCCGCGCCGAGAGATTTTGCTGGTCGAGCGGCAGGTCGTCGTGCGCATCGATCCGCTGCAGCAGTTTTTGAAAGTCGGCCGCCTGCGCGTGAAAGAAGGCAGTTACCTGAGCGCGAAACAGCAGAAAGCGG
>CALFYU010000087.1 GCA_937952455.1 uncultured Planctomycetaceae bacterium | reverse complement strand
TGTAATCGTCGGATTGTTCTTGGTCTACGTCAGCTGGGTTGCGTATATCGCACTACTAACTGGTGCCATAATCGTCACACCAAACTTGATCTGGCAGGTGATTCAAATTATTGCCCAACAAGGGGTGTGGGAATTCAACGACCATCGGCCTGTTGGCTCAGAGCTCTATGCAATTTGGGGCTGTGAAGCCGCATTGATTTGCTGGTTAGTCGTCTTGCCGGGGCGCAGAAAAAGACCGCCGTTCTGTGAAGCATGTGGGCGATGGACAGAAGCGATCGGACTGGAGATACAGCTATCGTCAGAGTGCCGCGATGAAATCGTTCAAACTCTCGAAGCAGAGCGTTATTCGGTATTTGCGGAGCTACAAAGCGAACCGATTCACGAAAATGACTACGTTCACCTGACACCGTACAAGTGTCCCAGCTGCGACGATTCTTGCTATCTATCCGGCTGGCGATCGATCACCTCGCTCAACAAGCAAGGCGCATGGGAAACAAGGACGCTTGACTTATTCAAGAATATTATCGTCCCGCACGAAGTCATCGACGGACTCGCTTCCTTGCATTCAGAAGGCGTGGACGATCCAGACGAGCGGGATTATTCCCCAGCGGAGTCGTGCGTCGACGACGATTGAACGAGGCTGGTGAGTGCCGCCGATAAGGCCGCTTCGCCGCGATGTACCTGGCAGCCGATTTCAATGGCCCACAGCGGCATTCCCTCCCAGGCGGTCAAACTCAGTTTGACGAGGTCCTTCTGCGTCACCAGTGACGCCGTTGCGCCGCTGTCGGCGGCCCAGCGAGTCAGTTGGGCGACGTCGTCGGGCGTATAAAAGTGGTGATCGGGAAACTCGCGAAATGCCGCGATGGTCAGGCCCAGGGCTTCGACTGTTGTGCGGAATGCGGACGGGTTGCCGATTCCGCAAAAAACGGCCAGCGGTTGCCCTAGGAGCGAATCGATGTCGGCCATCGCGCCGGCGGCGTTGATCAGCCGTGCGGGGGGGAACGAGACTTCGACGCAGTCGACGGTTGTATGATCTGCGATTCGCTTGCGGATGGCGTTGAGGTGGTCGTCGCTGGCTTGGTCCACGCGGGTGATCACCACCAGATCGGCGCGGCGCAGCCCGGTGAACGGTTCCCGCAGCAATCCGCGGGGCAGCAGATGCCCGTAGCCCCACGGATTAGCCGCGTCGATCAGGACGATATCCAGATCGCGTGCTAATCGTCGGTGCTGGAAGCCGTCGTCGAGGATCAACACGTCGCTGTTCCATTGGGCGACGGCCCTCTGCGCGCTGGCGACGCGGTCGGGGTTTTGCAGGTGGGGGACGTCAGGGCACAGTTGCGCCAGGACGAGTGCTTCGTCGTTGACTTGTCCCGTTTCCGCGCGATAGCCGCGGCTGAGAAAGCAGACCCGCTGCCCTCGTTCGGCAAGCCAGCGCGCGATGTAGGCGGCAAAGGGCGTTTTGCCGGTGCCCCCTGTCGTGAGATTGCCGATGCTGACGACTGGGACGTCCGCGCGATGTGCTTTGCGGATCCCGATGTCGAACCCCGCGTTGCGAAGGACAACGGCCGCTCCGTACAGCGGAGCGAGCAATTGCAGACCGCCGCGTGCCAGCGCGGCCAAACGGCCCCGCTTCTTTCCGGAGATCAAATCACGGAAGGTTTGCTCATTCACGACGGGGCATTGCATTCGGCCCGATGACAATCGCTGTCCAGTCACACTGGCGGGCAAGCCGCCAGTGACACCCGGGGAGTGATTCTCGGTGGAGGACGTAACCGGCGAGCTGACGCACGCCGCTCGCCAGGAACCCGCTACTAACCTGCGGCAGGCAGGAGCCTGCCCTACGCCTTCTGGCCACTTCTTTCGCCGCCGACTGCCTACTTTTAGCTACATCCGCCGGCAGATGGCTTCGGCCATTTCCTGGGTGCCGACAGCGGTGGGGTCGTTGCGGTCCGGTTTCATGTCGTAGGTCACGTCTTTGCCTTCGGCGATGACTTCGGCGACGGCATTGTCCAGCTTGGCGGCCGCTTCGTGTTCGCCGAGGTGGTCCAACAGCATCTTGCCGGAGAGGATCAAGGCGGTCGGATTGACTTTGTTTTGGCCTTTGTATTTGGGGGCACTGCCGTGCGTCGCCTCGAACATGGCCGCCTCGGTACCAATGTTGGCTCCCGGGGCGACACCCAATCCACCGACCAGTCCGGCACATAGGTCGCTGAGAATGTCGCCGTAAAGGTTTTCGGTGACGATCACGTCGTACAATTCCGGTTTTTGCACCAACTGCATGCACATGTTGTCGATCAGGCGTTCGTTGTATTCGATCTCGCCGTTGGTGTCGCTGACCTTGCCCACCAGTGTGGGGTCGGGTTTCACGCCGTCGGCCAATTCGGCCCATTCAAACTTCGCGCCGTAGGCCAACGCCACCGCGCGGGTTTCGTCGTACCACAGGCCGTCGGTGAATTTCATGATGTTGGCTTTACAGACCGACGTGACGATCTTCCGCTTGTTTTCGACGGCATACTTGAAGGCGTAATCGGTGATCCGCCGCGTCCCTTCGACCGAGATCGGTTTGATGCTCACTCCGGTGGTATCGCTGCCGGTGCCGATCTTGCGGCCGGTGGCGAATTCGTTGATCTTGGTGATCAACTGCGCCGTCCGTTCCTCGCCGGCCTGAAATTCGACGCCGGCATACAGGTCTTCGGTGTTTTCGCGGACGAGCACCAGATCGACGTTCGAGTCCTCAAAGTAGGTCCGCACCCCTTTATAGGTTTTGCACGGCCGCACGCAGGCATAGAGGCCGAGTTCTTGTCGCAGGAAGACGTTGACGCTGCGGAAGCCCTGGCCGATGGGGGTGGTAATCGGTGCCTTAAGTGCGACTTCGTTGGCTTTGATCGATTCCATCACCCGGTCGGGGACCTTTCCCTCGGCCTCGATGACTTCGATGCC
>CALFYU010000086.1 GCA_937952455.1 uncultured Planctomycetaceae bacterium | reverse complement strand
GACGAAAATCTACTTGTGGGGCACGCGAGTGACCGCAGCCGGGGTAGCCAATCTCCGACGCGTATTGCCGGCGGCCAAAATCGAGAGCCCGGTCGGATAACCGCCTTTGCGTTTTGAAGCAGCGGTGGGAAGTTGGTGCCGCTTCTCGCGGGAGAACTTCGTGCTTACACGCGGTGTCGTCGCTTCGGTCCTTGCATTCGGGGGCCGCTGTTGGCCTGTCCAGCAGTGCTTGGTTGGACCGGCGTCCTCGCGCAGGGATCGTTCCGCGTATCCCCACTGGCGGGCAAGCCGCCAGCGGCACCCAAAGCGGAAGTCCTCGCAGGAATTCCTCGGCTCGACGAGTCCATCTTGCAATGCGACCGGGCTTCGTGCTTCAATTCGCGTTGCTAGCATTTGCCTGTCGTTTGTGATCTGGTCCATCGCCGGAATGGATGCTCCGTGAGCCGTTACTCCAGCCCCACGATTTTGATGTGCCCGCCGGACTTCTACGGGATTGAGTACGAGATTAATCCCTGGATGAGCCGCAGCCGAGCCAGCGACTCGGCGGTTGCGCAGCAGCAATGGCATGCGCTCCGCGACCTCTTGGAGCGATTGGGGGCGGAGATTCAATTGATGGAGCCGGCCCGCGGTTTGCCGGATTTGGTCTTTACGGCCAATGCCGGTTTGGTCTGGAACGATGTTGTTTTTCTGTCGCGGTTTCGCCATCCGGCGCGGCAAGGCGAAACGCCGCTCGATGACGCTTGGTTTCGCGCCGCCGCATTTGAAACCGTGGAGCTTCCTGCAGATCGGTCGTTTGAGGGTGCTGGCGACGCCCTGTTTTGCGGCTCGACGCTCTTTGCAGGGTACCTGATCCGTAGCGACGCGGGGGCCATGCAATGGTTGGCCGGAAAGATCGGTTGCCGCGTGATTCCTCTGCAATTGGTCGACGAATACTATTATCACCTCGATACCTGTTTTTGCCCGCTCAGCCCGGATGAGGCGATCTACTATCCCCCCGCCTTCGACGAATACGGGCAGGCGGCGATAGAGGCCCATGTCGAGCATCTGATTCCGGTCAGTGAGTCGGAGGCGGCGCGGTTTGCGTGCAACGCGGTCGTCATCGGCCGCCGGGTGGTGCTCAACACGGGGTGTCCGGAATTGGAACAACACCTGCGGGAACGGGGATACGAGCCGCACCACACGGAGTTGGGGGAATTCATCAAAGCCGGCGGGAGCGCCAAGTGCCTGACGCTGCGTCTGGATGGCGAGGATGCGGCGATCTGGCCCCCCTCTCTCAGTTAGCATCGTCGGCGGCGGACGGGGGCGATCTTGTGGCAGATCCTGTGGATTCTCCAGGCGTTACAATGCGCGGAAATCGCGTGGGGAATTGAGGTTGAGTGGAAAAAACGCTTGACAGTGGAAACCAGAACCGGGATGATCGAGTGGAACCAATCGGGGCGATCCTTTTGCAAAATGCCCAGGAAGCCGGGCTTATGGCGAACGGTCCGTACGCGATCGGTGGCTGGCCCCGGCGGCGGTTGATGCCGGGGAGGTCTCGGGCTGGAAATGAGGCGACACTTTCCGTCGCGGCCAAAATAGCGGTTTCCGCGCGTTTTTACCGACTTCATGAGGAATGATGCAGATGGCAACCGGACAGCGTAGAATCGTCGTCGAGGAGATCGGCGAGGTCACCGTCGCGAGCTTCACGGATAAGAAGATTCTTGACGAGGCCAACATTCAGGTGATCGGCGATCAATTGTTCAATTTGGTCGACGACGACGGCCGATCTCGCATCGTGCTTGACTTCACCAACGTGGAATACTTATCCAGTGCCGCCCTGGGCAAACTGATCACGCTGGACAAGAAGGTCAAAGCGACACGGGGCCATTTGCGGCTCTGTTGCATCCGGCCGGAGATCCTGGAAGTTTTTGAGATCACGCGGCTGAACAAGCTGTTTGATATCCGCGATACTCAAGATGAGGCGTTGGCGGGGTTATAGTGGCGCTCCACAAGCCGACGAGTGATCGTGTGCTTTTGCTGTCTTTGGGGGAAAAACTACGTTTGACCCTTTTTCGAGCATCCTGTTAAACTGTCGCGACTGTGCCGAATTTGGCAAGTTCACGTGAACATTTCCCTGACCATGTCCTCTACTAACGACATGTCGCGCGCCGAAGAATTCTCGTTCATCATTCCGAGTGAGACTGCTGCTGGTCTGAAGGTTCAGGAAACCATCATCCAGAAGTTGCAGGAGCGCGGATTTTCCGAACGGGACATTTTCGGCGTACGCTTGGCATTGGAAGAGGCGCTGGTGAACGCGATCAAGCACGGCAATCGCTCGGATCATTCCAAACAGGTCCGAGTCGAGGGATGGGTGAACGCGACGAAACTGCGGGTGGAGATTCAAGACGAAGGACCAGGTTTTAAAATCAACGATGTCCCCGACCCGACGGCGGACGAAAACCTGGAACGCCCCAGCGGCCGCGGCATCATGCTGATGCAGGCCTTTATGAGCAAGATCGAATATAGTGAACAAGGGAATTGCGTCATCCTTGAAAAGGCCCGCGAGGTCGTCGCCGGGGAGGACGGGTAGCCCGCAATGCCTCCCGAGTCCCGTTGAGCCGGTCTCGGGCCACCGGGTTTTGACGATCGGCGCCGTGATACGCTTCCATCACCCGAATTGGGCAAATTCCCGCAAAATTCTCTCTGGCCACACTTGAATCGCGCGACAACATTCACTACGAGTATCCACAGAGACAACGTCCCGGCGGGACAACCACCCGCCGTCTGATCCCCGATAGCTCAATCGGTAGAGCGAGCGGCTGTTAACCGCTAGGTTCAAGGTTCGAGTCCTTGTCGGGGAGCTTTCTTAAGTCCTTGCTGAATCGCAACTTGCGATTACCTGCAATCTCGGCAGTGCAGCCTTTTTCGAGTCTACTACACACTTTGAGTGTGTAGTAAATTGTGAAATGGAGCATGTGCGATGCCGAAACGACTACCGGGGCTGCGACACCACAAACCGACCGGGCAAGCTTACGTACGGATCGGGGGCAAGCAAAAGTATCTTGGCCAGTGGGGCAGCGACGATGCCCGCCAACGCTACGATGCCGAAATCGCGAAGCTGAAACGCGATAACGAACTGCTGCGGTTCAATATCTCCATCGGCGAGTTGGCCATCCTGTTCACGAAGCACGCCGAGACGTACTACGTCAAGGGCGGCAAGCCGACCAGCGAAGTAAACAACATCAAGGTCGCACTGCGGCCGTTGGTCAAACGGTATCGCACAACGCTTGCCCGCGAATTCTCCCCGCGTTTTCTCAAGCAGATTCGCGACGACATGATAAAGGCGGGGTGCGTCCGCACATCGATCAATAGGCAGGCCGAGCGAATCCGCCGCATGTTCAAGTGGGGCGTGTCCGAAGAACTCGTGCCGGTGCAAGTCTACAACGCTTTGCAAGCCGTCGCTGGATTGAAAGCGGGCCGAACCACTGCGGCCGAACCCGACCCCGTTGAACCGGTCCCGGTCGATGACATCGAAGCGGTAAAGCCGTATGTGAGTCGCCAAGTGTGGGCGTGCATTCAACTGCAATTGCTCACCGGCGGACGTCCGACCGAGATATTGACCATGCGGGAGTGTGACATCGACGCGACCGGCAAAACGTGGATTTAAAAACCGCATCAGCACAAGACACAGCATCACGGCAAGGGGCGAACGATTTTCATCGGTCCGCAGTCCCAGGCCATAATCAGCGAATTTCTCACCGGCAGTCCGACGCGGTATCTATTCTCACCCGCCGAGGCCCGCCGCGAATACGATGCCGAACGGGCGATGTACCGCAAGACGCCTTTGACCCCATCACAACGAGCACGCCAACGAGTAGCCAAGCCGAAGAAGAAACCCGGCGAACGGTATACGGTATCGAGCTACCGCAAAGCGATTGCGACTGCTTGCACCAAGGCGAAGGTCCCGGAATGGTCACCGGGGCGGCTGCGGCACAACGCGGCGACGACATTGAACGCTCTGTACGGTGACATCGACGCGGCCCGCGTTGTGTTGGGTCACAGCGAACGGTCGACGACGCAAGTCTATGCGTTGAAGGACATGGAGGCCGCACAAGCCATCGCGGCGGAAATCGGTTAAACTTACGATGACGGGCGGATAGTGATTGCAACACGAACCGCCGATCGCCTTTCGGCTTCCGCCCGTCTTTTCAATTCAAGGCCGCACCGAAAGGCAGGTGCAATATGGATGATTCAAAGAAGCTACTCGAATTGTGTCGAGAATTGGCCGATCTGCTCGATGATAGTCTGGCGGACAAATCAGGTTGGGATATCCCCGCATTGATCGAGCCGTTAGTGAATCAAGTCCATGAGCTATCGCGTGCATGTGGATACCTTCACGCCCCTGTTGAGTGGCATCCCGAAGTCGGAGGCCGCGGACTATGGCAGGCATGGACCTACGACGGTTTGGATATCCGGTACGACCATGCGATGCCGCACCTTGAATGGTGGAAACGAGCGAAAATCATGGTGGCAACGTGGGTTCATGGTATAGAGAATAAACCACAACCACCACAGCCGTATCTGGGCATCAGGCTAGACATGGAGGCCCGCACGATCTCACGCGACGGATTCGACGTCCCGCCGATCAAACTCACGCCCCTTCAATGGCAGGCTGTGAGACTGATGCTGGCGGCCGAAGGGGAATCAGTCCCGGTCGAGCGGTTCAAACCGCCGCACTACGACGGATCGGTCAACGCTCTACGCGAGGCGTTGCGAAAGTTAGGCGAAACTTTATTCTCCATCGACGTGTCCGTCTCAGAGAGAA
>CALFYU010000085.1 GCA_937952455.1 uncultured Planctomycetaceae bacterium | reverse complement strand
ATCCTTGGAGCGGTGGGCGGATTCGGGCTGCAATATTGGGTGTCCGCCATCGCCTATCCGCTCAATGTCGGAGGACGTCCGCTCAACAGTTGGCCGTCGTTCTTGCCCGTCACGTTCGAGTTCTCGGTGCTGGTGGCGGCATTCGCTGCCGTCTTGGGCATGCTGGCCCTCAACGGTTTGCCGCAACCGTGGCATCCACTGTTTGCCGTCGCCCGGTTCCGGCATGCGACACAGGACCGCTTCTTCCTGGTAATCCAAGCCACCGATCCGCAGTTTCACCGCAAAACGACCGGTGAATTCCTGGAACAATTACATGCCTGCGGAGTGTGCGAGGTCGAGCTATGAGAACCTGTGCTCCACAGTCGAAATGGATTGCATGGCCGGCGGTATCTGTCGTGTTCTTTTCGGGCTGCATCCAACAAATGGCCGATCAGCCGCGCGTCGACGTGTGGGAGCCGAACGAGGTGTTGTTGCAAAATGAGAGCATGCGAAAACCTGTTGAGGGGACGGTGGCGCGCGGGCAATTGCCGATGAACGATCCGCTTCTTCAAGGCACGCGGAACGGAAAACCAGTCGAGACCTTTCCGAACGCGGTCGATGCGGACACCTTAGACCGCGGCCGTCAACGGTTTGCCATCTTCTGCACCCCCTGCCACGGCGCCACCGGCGACGGACTTGGCTCGGTCGTCGAACGCGGATTTCCGCGGCCGCCGAGTTATCACACCGACCGGCTGCGAGACGCTCCCGCGGGGCACCTGTTCGACGTGATCACAAATGGAATCGGCCGTATGCCTCGCTTCTCTGATCGCATTCCGCCCCGAGACCGCTGGGCAATTGCCGCCTATATCCGTGCTCTTCAATTGAGCCAATACGCCGAGTTGAACGAGTTACCGCCGTCGGAGCAGAAACGAATTCGAGGCGAACTCCCATGATCGACGCACGTCAGACAATCCGCACCATCACCCGTGCTCGGCAGGCCGCTCTGGCCGTTGGAGGCGCCGGGAGTGTGCTGTTGGTCGCCGGATGGGCGCTGAATCCTGCCTTGGGGGCGTGTTCGTATCTCTTCGCCTCCATTTTTTGGTTGCAGATTCCCGTGGGCTGTCTGGCGGTGTCTCTGTTGCATGTTCTGGTCGGTGGATTATGGGGGCGATTGTTACACCCCTTCGTGATTCCTGCATCAGCAACGCTTCCATTGTTCGCCCTCTTTTTCGTGCCGATTTGCTTGAGCTTGGACCACCTGTTTGTCTGGCATGCCGCGTCCGAGGTGATCTCGGACGAGAAGCGACTGTACCTTAATCAGACTGCGTTTTTTCTCCGCAGCGGCGGTTACTTTCTCATTTGGGCACTGTTGAGCGCGATGGTCGTCCGCTGGTCAACTCGTCGTGTACCGGGCAATACGGAAGAATCACTCAACCGCCGGTCACGCTATGCCGCTATTGGGCTTATCCTGTTGGTGCTGACGGCCAGTTTTGCCGCGATCGATTGGCTGATGTCGCTCGAACCGCAGTGGTTTTCCTCGATTTACGGGGGGCTCTTCTTGGTGGGTGCCGTGCTGACCGCCTGGTGCTTTGTAACCGCGTTGGCAGGACTTTGGCCGACCGCCGAAAGAGCCGCGATCGCTGATCCTCGGCAGGCTTTTAACGACGTCGGCAATTTGTTGTTGGCCTTTCTAATGGTCTGGATGTACTTCGCGTATTCGCAATTCTTGATCATCTGGTCGGGTGACCTGCCGGAAGAGACGATCTGGTACCAAAATCGGCTGATCGGTGGTTGGCAGTGGTTCGTGCCGGTCATCGTCTTGGGGCATTGCGCGGTTCCCTTTCTGTTGCTGCTCTCCCGCGATGTGAAGCAGACGCCAAATTACCTCGCAGCCATCGCCGGAGGACTGTTGTTGATGCGGGTCATCGAGTTGTTCTGGTCGATTATGCCGGCGTTTTCACCCGGGCGATTCTACCTGCACTGGCTTGACGTTGTGGCACCATTCGCCGTGGGGGGAGTCTGGTTAGCGCTCTTTTTTCAACTTTTGCTCAAATGGGTTCAACGTGGATTTTTACTTGAGGACGGAACATGAACGAACAACCGAATCACCAAGTCCCTCAGGGCCATGAGCGCGACGCGGTCAATGCCCGCGCGATGGGGTGGTGGGTGCTCGGCTTGGTCGTCGTGCTAACGCTGACGTTACTGTTGATGTGGGCGGTGGTCGTCTTTTTTGGAAAGGCTGGCGACGATCAACCCACTGCAACGGAGACGGACGGGCCGTCTTTCGCGGCAAGACCTGAAACTCCGATGATGGGGTCGCAGTTGGCCGCTTCGCGCCAAGCCCAACTACAACGCCTGACCGAATACGCCTGGGTCGACCGCGAGAATGGCATCGCCCGGATTCCCATCGATCAAGCGATGCAACTGCTATTGGAACGGGGCTTGCCGACGCGCGATTCGAAAGAGGAGGAATCGCCATGAGGGACTGCAGAATCGCGACGCAATCAAGAACGCAAATGGCAGCTCTCTACGGCATGGTCTTGGCGGTGATGAGTTTGGTCGGATTGCCCGCGCAGGTGGTGGCCGCGAAACAGCCGAAAAAGTCAATTGACCTCAACCGCGACGTGGGAATCGACCAGCGTTTGGACGCTCAAATTCCACGCGACCTGCAATTCCGCGACGAGACCGGCCGGTCCGTTCCATTGGGCGACTTGATCGATGACAAACCGGTGATTCTCGCCCTCGTCTATTACCGTTGCCCGATGTTGTGCGGGCTGGAACTCAACGGCTTGGTGCGGGCGCTGCGGGCCATGCAATGGACGGCCGGCAAGGAATTCCGCGTGCTGATCGTTAGCATCGATCCTGACGAGGGTCCGAAACTGGCGGCACAAAAACGCAAATCCGTGCTGCAACAATATGGACGTGACGTGGAAGACGACGGCTGGCGCTTTCTCACGGGCGCGCAACCGGAGATTGATCGCCTCGCTGATGCGGTCGGTTTCCGGTATGTCCCGACGCCCGATAATGGACAATTCGCGCACGCTGCCGGCTTGATGATTGTGACACCTACCGGCCGAATCTCGAAATACTTGCTCGGCGTCGAATACGTGCCCCGCGATTTGCGGCTAGCGCTCGTGGAGGCGTCGAACGATCGCATCGGCACGATCTCCGACCAATTGCTGCTGTACTGTTATCTCTACGACCCGGCCACCGGACGTTACACGCTTTCGATTCTGCGTTTGCTCCGCTTTGCGGGAGTGCTGACCGTGGCGGGCATCGGGGTCGGCATCGTCTGCATGCTCCGTCGCGAACGCAAGAAAGCGGCAACGGCCGCTGATGTCGGCGATTCGGTGAATAGTCCTGAAATGGAACAAAACTCAACCTGACTCGCATCATGAACACGAGTTTCGAACTTTTTCCCGAACAAGCGTCGACAATGGCCCATAAGGTCGACCGCCTTTACCTGTTTGAGTTAGGAGTGGCGGTCGGCTTCACGGCCTTGATCTGCGCATTGATCCTGTATTTCGGCGTGAAATACCGCCGCGGCTCCCGCGCCGACCGTGGCAATCCGCCGCAAAGCAATCTGTTGGAACTCATGTGGGCCGCTCTGCCGCTCGTTTTATCAATGGTGATGTTCGCGTGGGGGGCGGATTTGTATTTCGACCAGCAAACTGGTCCCGACAACAGTGCACGCGAACGGGAGGAGCTTGACATCGAAGTCGTCGGCAAACAGTGGATGTGGAAAATCCGGCACCCATTAGGCCGCCGCGAAATCAATCAGTTGCACGTCCCGCTGGGCTACGTCGTACGGCTCCGTATGATTTCTGAGGATGTGATCCACAGTTTTTACGTCCCGGAATTTCGTATCAAACAAGACGTACTGCCGGGGCGGTATTCGACGATGTGGTTCCAACCGTCTAAAACCGGAACGTTTCACTTGTTCTGTGCTGAATACTGCGGGACGGAGCACTCACGGATGATCGGCGAAGTGATCGTGCAAACACCGGCCGAATACTCCGCCTGGGTTAGCGGCGAGACCGGCGAGCCGGCGGAGGTCCGCGGCCGACGATTGTTCGAGCAACACGGCTGCCTCAGCTGCCACCGTGGGGAGGACAGTTCCCGCGGGCCGTCGCTGGCGGGCGTCTTCGGTCGTCAGGTGGCCTTATCCAGCGGGCAGGCTGTTGTCGCTGACGAAGCCTAGTTGCGGGAGTCGATTTTGAATCCGAGAGCCAAGGTGGTGGCCGGCTACCAGCCGGTGATGCCGACCTATCAGGGGCAAATCGCAGAAGGAGACGTTTTAGAACTCATCGCCTATTTGAAATCGCTGGGCGGCACTCGCGACAGCACCAAGTCAGTCAAACAACCATGACCACCGACCATCGCACTCGCCGAAACTATCTGAACGCCAACTACAGCATCTGGTCGTGGCTCTTCACCACCGACCACAAGCGGGTGGGGATATTGTATTTGTTGTCGGTGACCTTCTTCTTTTTCATAGGCGGAGCAGCGGCCGTCCTGTTTCGGCTGGAATTGATGACGCCCCGCGGCGATCTGACCTTGCCCGAGACGTATAACAAGCTGTTCACACTGCACGGCATTGTGATGATTTTCTTTTTCCTGGTCCCGTCCATCCCGGCCGTGCTGGGAAATTTCTTTCTGCCGATGATGATCGGCGCCCGCGACGTCGCCTTTCCGCGGCTGAACCTGGCGAGTTGGTACATCTTCATCACCGGCGGGCTGTTCACGATTTGGGCGATCGTGACCGGCGGCGTCGACACCGGCTGGACGTTTTACACGCCCTATAGCAGCACCTATGGCAATACCAATGTGATCGCGGCGGCGCTGGGCGTTTTCATCGCCGGGTTTTCCTCGATCTTGACGGGGCTGAATTTCATCGTCACCACGCACACCATGCGCGCGCCGGGCATGCGTTGGTTTCGTCTGCCGCTGTTCGTCTGGGCGCATTATGCGACCGGTTTGATCATGGTGCTGGGGACGCCGGTGCTGGCCGTCACGTTGCTATTGCTGATCCTGGAACGCGCGTTGGGCATCGGCATTTTCGACCCCGCACTGGGCGGCGACCCGATCTTGTTTCAACACCTGTTCTGGTTCTATTCCCACCCGGCGGTGTACATCATGGTCTTGCCGGCGATGGGCGTCGTCAGCGAAATCATCACCTGCTTTGCCAGGAATCGAATCTTCGGCTACCGGTTCATTGCCTTTTCCAGTCTAGCGATTGCCATCTTGGGTTTTTTGGTCTGGGGCCACCACATGTTCGTCAGCGGGCAATCGATGTACGCCGGGTTTGTGTTCTCGTTCTTGAGCATGCTCGTGGCAGTTCCGTCAGCAATTAAGGTGTTCAACTGGACGGCAACGCTCTACAAGGGAACGGTCACCTGGTCGACGCCCATGCTCTATGCGCTGGGATTCATCGGGCTGTTTACAATGGGGGGCCTCACTGGACTGTTTCTCGCTACGTTGGCGGTCGACGTACACGTACATGACACCTACTTCGTCGTCGCCCATTTTCATTACATCATGGTGGGAGGTGCCGTGATGGGCTACCTGGGGGGAGTTCACTTTTGGTGGCCGAAAATGACCGGAAAGCTCTATCCAGAGAATTGGGCCAGATTCTCGGCCATTCTGATCTTCTTCGGATTCAATCTCACATTCTTCCCGCAATTCGTGCTGGGGTACCTGGGAATGCCGCGGCGATATCATGCCTACCCCGAACAATTCCAAGTTCTCAACGTGATGTCCTCCGCCGGCGCCTCGATTCTGGGGGTCGCGTACCTGCTGCCATTAGGCTATTTGATCTGGTCTCTGCGTTACGGTCGACGGGCCGGACGCAATCCGTGGCGGGCCACCGGGTTGGAATGGACCACGCCCTCGCCGCCGCCGACGGAGAACTTTCCCGACGGGACACCGATCGCCGGCGACGCCTACCAGTATTCGTCAGTCGACGATTGGGACCTGGTCCTCCCGGCACCGGAAGAGCACCCGGAGGAGGCCGCCGTATGACCATGTCCGTCGCCCATCACTTCGACGACGTCGAGCAACAAAAACACGCAGCCACGCTGGGAATGTGGGTGTTTCTCGCGAGTGAAGTCTTGTTCTTCGGCGGACTCTTGGCCGGGTATGCGGTCTATCGGGCTCTTTATCCGGAAGGTTTCGCCGCGGGGAGCCGACATCTGGATCTGTGGCTCGGCACATTGAACACCGCTGTACTGCTCACGAGCAGCCTCACCGTGGCACTGAGCGTTGAGGCAATTTACAGCGGCAACCGGCGTCGTGCGGGATACTTGTTGGCGTTCACCATAGTGCTGGGCATCGCGTTCTTAACGGTCAAAGGCTTCGAGTACGCGCACAAGTATCACGAGCATCTTGTGCCGGGCGCACACTTCCAATTCGTCGATCACGCCGAAGGGGACGCTCCGCCTCAAGGAGTCGAGTTGTTCTTTTCGTGCTATTTTGCGCTGACGGGTCTGCATGCAGTGCACATGGTGATCGGCATCGGCCTGTTTGGCGTGTTGGTGTTCGAGTTATTACGCGAGAAAGGAAACGCGCCGTCGCCGTTGCGGATCGAGGTGGCCGGCCTGTATTGGCATTTCGTGGATGTCGTCTGGGTCTTTCTGTTTCCATTGTTGTATCTTATCCACGTCGCGGAATAATCATGGCGCACGATTCGACACGCGGACTTTATTTGGTGTTTGTTGCGTTGCTCTTGTTGCTCGCCGCAACGGTGCTCGTCGCACAGGTTGACTGGGGGGTACTTAATGTCGCGGTCGCGCTCAGCGTGGCCGGGATCAAGACAGCGCTGATCGCGTTGTTTTTTATGCATTTGCACTCCGAGCGCGGGTCCGTCCACATCTACTCCCTTGTCGGCATCTTTTGGTTGCCCCTGTTGCTCGTGCTGATCTTCGCCGACTATGTCACTCGCGCGCAAGTTTCGGGGTAAACATCTCCCGAGATTTGTATGAATGCGGGGCGCTTGGTCAACCCCGGGCCGTCTCGGAATTCGATGCAATCGGCAATCCCGCAGCTTGCCAATCCACCTTGCCGGCCTCGTAATGATAGACGTGCGCGTACCCCAACCGCATCAGGCGTCGCACCGCCCGCGGCGGGGCTTGACAATCGGCATCGACGGAATAGACGACGATCGTTTGCGACTTGTCTGACAAGGTCTTCTCAATCCGGCCATCAAATTGATGGTCCGCTGGAACGTTTATTGCACACGGTAAGTGAAACTTGCGGAACTCCTCGGGTGGGGAGATTTCGACCAGTCGAACCGGTTGCTCGGCAAGCAGACTTTGCAGCTCCCGACGCGAAATATCGCGCATCGCAAGGTTCCCTTCGATTGAGAAAATCGGTAGCAGAAGCTGGGAGTTAAGTGGCGCTCCCGTCAAACTTAACGGCATCCCGAACATCCTGGAATCGGGGTATTTTCCCAAATGGACTTGGGCCGATTGAGCATCCCCTGATCCGGAAAAACCTTGTCACCAAGTGAATCGTTGGTTCGCTTGGTTTCGTAATTGCAGATCTACATCGAGGATTGCAACCTGGGTTTGCGACCAAAGTTACGGCGGTCGTGGACTCCCCGGGGCGCGGTCCGTTATTGTGAGGGAGGCAGTTCAATGACCGGCTTGGTAGATAAACAACCAGTTGCCGCGACAGATAGGACCCGTTCTCCGGTCCGAATTCTCGTTGTTGACGATCACCCCGTCGTGCGGCAGGGACTCCAACTGATCATCAGCCAACATCCTGACCTGGAAATCTGTGGAGAAGCTGGCGGTGAAGACGAAGCCATTCGACAATTTCGGGCGCTGTCGCCCGATTTTGTGGTCGTCGACATATCACTGGACAGCGGGAACGGATTGGAGCTGACCAAAGAATTGAAAGCCATCCGCCCCGACGTCAAGATTTTGGTGTGGTCGATGCACGAGGAATCGCTTTACGCCGAGCGCGTCGTCCGCGCGGGCGCCCGCGGATATTTGAACAAGACGGATGCGATTGATAAGGTCGTCTTCGCCATTCGCACAATTCTCGACGGTAAGTTCTTCTTGAGCCAGGAGATGATCGACCGCATGCTCTGCCGCACGGTCGGCGTTCCCGTGGGTGAAGACCGCGAGCCGCTGGAAACGCTCTCGGACCGCGAATTGGAAGTCTTCGAAGAGATCGGTCACGGAGTGACGACGCGACAAATTGCCGAAAAATTATGTCTCATCCCGAAGACGGTCGAAACCTACCGCGAAAACATCAAGACCAAATTGAACTTGGCAAACGCCACCGAATTGACACGAAGCGCCGTCCAATGGGTCTTGGAGAATGCGTGAGTCTTGCAACACTGGAATACGCATGCATCGGTGGTGCCGCCATTTGCAGCTGGCCGGTTCCATTATCCAGAGTGCTTCGTCGGACTTTGATCGTGGTGACGCGCGGCCGTTGCGGCAGGACTTAATCGGACTGTGTTTCGAGTGTGGCGACAGCACCAAGTGAAAACCACTTCTTGGGCAGCCCGATTCCCCCATCGGCGACCAATATCAAAAACAATGGCACGACCGCCGGCCGGATTAGGAAAGTGTCAATTATGATCCCGACCGCCAGCGCAAAACCAAGCTGATCCATCCGCGCCAGTTCTCCGCCGACCATTAACGACGAGAAGGTGCCCGCCATAATGAGTCCACATCCGGAAATGATCGCCCCGGTTTTGGTCAATGCCGTAATGATACCTTCTACCGGGGGACGTTCCTTTTGTTCGTCCGCGATGCGGCTCACAAGAAAAATGTTGTAGTCGATGCCGACCGCGACCAGAATCGTGAACAAGAACAGCGGCACGGTCCAATCCAAGCCGTCGAACCCGGCCGGGTCGAGCGCCCAGAAGAAAGTGTAGGTGATCCCCAAGGTCACCAAATAGCTGAAGATCACCGTCAGCATGAGGTACACCGACAGGGGGATGCTTCGCACTAATAACATCAGCACCACCCAAACCGATAGGACGACCAGCACGTGGATCACGGTCCGGTCGCGGCCCGCGACCTGCTGCAAGTCGCGAATGCTCGCCGTGGGGCCGATGAAGTAAATCTTCGAATCGGCCGCCAATTCCTGCGGCAGGTTTTCACGGGCCGCTTGTTCCACGCGGTCCAGCACGGCGATGCTTTCGCGGCTGAACGGGTCGACGTCGAGCACAATGTCCATTCGCGTTACAAGTCCCGATATGTCCGGCGCATCGCTGATGTAGTGGTCGATGGCATCTCGCCGCATGGCCGAACGCCGCGCGAGAAGTTCTAGTTTCGAAGCCACGGAGTCCGTCGGCTTCCGATCAGCTATGACGCCCAGCGGCTCGGCCACGCTGCGGATGTCCGCAATTTGTAACTCGTCCTTTTGTGCCATCAGCCGGTCGCTGAACTGCTGAATTGAACGAATGAACGCGTTCGTGTCCGTCTGCGACGAGTTGTCCTCGATCAACAAAGTAACGTGTCCCGTTTCCCCTTCGGGAAAATATTTCTTGAGCGTTTCCATGCCTTCCACGCTGGGAGAGGTCGGGGAGAGCTGGCTGATCAGGCCGTAGGACAACTGATTTCTGTTCCAGACGCCCCAAGCGGCCGGAACGGACATGATCAATACCGTCACGACAAACACCATGCCCGGCCGCCGCTGAAAGAGCCGACCGACACGTTCCCAGGCGTCCTCAAAGACGTTTTGTTGGAAAATCCAGGACACCGCCCGCATCGGCCCAGACGAATGTCGTTTTTTGCGCTCCCGTACGCCGAACGTTTGGGGAAAGTAGATCCAGGGACTGCCGAGCCGCAACAGCGACGGCGTTAGCGTCAGTGCGGCAGCGAGCATGATCGCCAGCCCGAAGGCAATCGTGATCCCGGCTTGATGCAGCTTCCCGAAAGACGCAAAGACCAGCATTCCGATTCCGAAAATCTCGGTTCCGGAACTGGCCGCAATTGCGCTACCGACGCGCTCGACTGCGGTGGACACCGCCCCAGCCGCATCCTTCCCGGCGGACAACTCCTCTTGCACGCGGGCACTGAGGAACAGCGAGTAGTCCACGCCGGCGCCATATACAACGACCATCGTGTACGTATCAATTCCACGAAATAGTCCGATCCAACCGAGATCGGCGGCAATCGCCAACAGATTGAGCGCCAGCTTGAAGCCCATAAACAGCGTCAGCAGCGGCACCACGGCCAATAGCGGCGCCCGGAAAACGACGATCAACAGCGTCACGACCAGAACGACGGTCCAGTATTCCGTCGCCTCGGCGCTTTTGGCCTCAGCTTCGGAGAAATCGCGGCCGACGGCCGCTCCACCCGTGGTGGCAATCGAGATGTCCTGCGGAACCTGCCCGTCCTCACGAAGCTGCTCAATCTCAACGGCAATCCGATTGACGACCTCGCGATTGGCATGCTCCAAGAATTCCGTACGCAGTTCGACGATCACCAACTCCGCCCGCCGATCGGGGCTTCGCAGCAGCTCGCCGATGCCTTCGTCAGCCGGCGTCCGCACGCCGACAATCAGTTCATTCGTCGGCCGCCGACCAAGGGCGGAAGTAGTTGACCGCGGCGATTCGCCGGTGTCGTCAGCGGATTCGTTTGAGCCATTGGATGGTTTCTCAGCCAGAGCCAGCAAACGGGGACGGAGCGTCGTCTCCACGAATCGGTGATCCGATTCGCTGAGCGGTCGTCCATCCCGCCTGTGGACAACCAGCACGACGCTGCTTCCCAACAGGTCGTTCGGAAACGCCCTTTCAAATAATCGGGTCCCCTGACGCGATGGGGCGTCGGCGGGAAGAAATTGGAACTCCCCCGGTTGCGTGACATCGTTCCAGGCGGGTGCCACCCACGACACGCCCCCCACAATCAGGACCCAGGCAGCTATCCAGAACGCCGCATAACGTGATACCGCGCGGCCCAGGTTGGCAAACATTGCTATTGCTCTTCACCGCCAATCCAACCATCCGCGAACTTAACCGCCAGTGGAATGAGTGAAACCGCTGATGCGGCAAATAGCAGCGCAACGGAATAGGCGTTCGTCGTGTCGACAAAGTAGGCCGAGGCGACGGCATCCGCGACTACGACTGCCACTCCAAATGAAAGTTGAGACATACCCGTACTCCTTTCGTTCCAAAGTGGAGAAACTGGGTTGTGGTTTCCCCCTTGCGTCAATACTCCGAGCCTTAACGACGGGGAATTCTACGAACACCTGTCGGAAAGGCAATCAGGGGGATTCTTTGTTTCTCCTACGGTCGAACCCTGACCGTTGGACGAAACTCGCGCAATCCTTTCCACGTGTTGTTGCCATTTGAACAACGTTGGCCACAACGGTGCCTAGGGGAATCCCCCATCGCTGCAACGGTGAATTGACGAAGTATGATCGATTCGATGTCCCGGTGGGCTGACCCGCAATGGCAAACTATGTTCGTAAACGGGTAGTTACCGCGTCCCACTGCAGCACCCGCCGTGCCTCATTTCCGCCAAAGCTCTTTTGCCAAAACGTGATATATGCCCCGAAACGTCTCGCAGAAACTGATCGAGTCACATCTGGTCGACAAACCGTCCGATTCCGACACGGAGATTTCTCTGAGAATCGATCAGACACTCACGCAAGATGCCACCGGAACCCTGGTCATGCTGGAATTGGAGGCGATGGCAGTCGACCGCGTGCGAACGGAACTCTCCGCGCAGTACATCGATCACAACTTGCTTCAAGAGGATTTTAAAAACCCCGACGATCACTTGTTCCTCTTGAGTGCCTGCCGGCGATTTGGAATCTGGTACAGCCGGCCTGGCAACGGAGTCAGTCATCCGGTTCACCAGGAACGATTCGGGAAACCGGGAAAAACTCTGTTAGGCTCCGACAGCCACACACCGGCCGCGGGAGCAATCGGCATGTTGGCTATGGGGGCCGGCGGACTGCAGGTTGCCTTGGCCATGGCTGGACAGCCATACGACGTGCGGGCGCCCAAGATCTGGGGTGTCAAACTGGAGGGAAAATTGCCCGACTGGGTGAGCGCCAAAGACATTATTCTAGAAATGCTGCGCCGCTACGATGTCGACGGCGCTGCGGGATATATTTTGGAGTATTACGGTCCGGGGCTGCGCGAATTGTCCACGATGGATCGCCACGTCATCGCCAATATGGGTACGGAGCTGGGGGCGACGTCCACAGTTTTTCCTTCGGACAACGAAGTGCAGCGATTTCTGACCGCACAAGGTCGCGGCGACGACTGGCAGGAACTCGTCGCTGATCCCGGCTGCGATTACGACCGGCACGAGGTGATCGATTTGTCAAAGCTTGAGCCGCTAATCGCCATGCCATCCAGTCCCGGCAAGGTTCGACGTGTTGCCGAAGTCGCCGGGCGTCCTATCTACCAGGCCTATATCGGCTCGTCTGCCAATCCCGGTTACCGCGACTTTGCGATGGCCGCGGAAATCGTGCGCGATCGCTGTGTGGCCGATCACGTCTCCTTCGACATCAATCCCACGTCGCGTCAAATCCTTGAAAACCTGACGGCCGACGGACACCTGGCGGTGCTGATTAACGCCGGAGCGCGACTTCACCAAGCGGGTTGCAACGGCTGCATCGGCATGGGACAGGCCCCCGCGACCGGACAGCTCAGTCTGCGCACAGTGCCCCGCAATTTCCCTGGACGTTCCGGCACACGCGACGACCAAGTCTGTTTGGTCAGTCCGGAAACAGCAGCGGCATCGGCACTGACGGGACGGATCACCGACCCGCGTACGCTTGATCGGCCGTATCCCGATGTCCGCGAACCAGAACGGCCGACGATCAACGCGCGGCTACTCGTAGAACCGGAGGCGATGGAGACGAGTCGTGAGGTCGAACTGGTCAAAGGACCCAATATTCAATCGCTGCCAAAGTTCGATCCGTTACCAGACCGTTTGGAGATTCCCGTTCTGTTAGTGATGGGCGATGACATCTCCACGGATGAGATACTCCCCGCAGGTGCTCGCATATTGCCGTACCGCAGTAACATCCCCAAAATCAGCGAGTTCGCGTTTGAGATCGTGGACGACTCTTATGCAGAACGCGCAGCAAAGACGCAAGACTCGGGCGGACATGCCGTGATTGCCGGTGAGAATTACGGTCAGGGTTCCAGCCGCGAGCATGCCGCGTTGGCGCCCCGGCATCTGGGGTTGCGGGTTGTGATCGCCAAGAGCTTCGCCCGCATTCACCGACAGAACTTGGTCAATTTTGGAATTCTGCCGCTACTATTCGCCGATGACTCCGACCTGGACGGCCTAAGCCTGGGAAGTGCGCTCATCTTTTCGGACCTGCACCGCTTATCACCCGGCGCACCGGTTCCGGTAGAGAGCGGCGGTCACTCGATTCAAACCCGCCACGACTTATCGAACCGCGAAATCGAGATCGTAAGAGCCGGCGGGCTGATCAATTGGGTCAGGTCAAATCCCACGGAGGACACTCTGGGATGTTCTCCGAAAGAATGAGCTCTTCGGAGAATTCCTCGCACGTCTCGCACTTCATATCAATTAACCGGGTCGGCCGACCGGACCGCGGCGAAATGCCTTCCGCGAAGTCGGCCGATCAGTGGGGTCGGGACTCCCCGCTCGGTGGCCTGAATTTACACTCAAACTGTACCCAACGCGCGGAAAGACCCTGCCACATGACGTAGCACCACTGTACAATCGCTTTTCATAAATTCAATATCCCTCAACACCTTGCAACACGCCAGTACACCATTGACCGTAGGCGATGCAAATAGGAAAATAGCGTCTGCACGGCGGTTGATCGGGAGGGCGAGGCTCTCGACAAGCCGTGCGGCTTCCAACGTTCTGCCGGCCCGCTGATTCCTCGGAACCCCGCCTTCCCGCGCTGCCATCAACCAAAGCCATTTCCCGTGACTGTTGCATCCCCCCACGCTGAAAACGAAACACTCCCCGTCCCCGCGGAAATGCTTCCCAAACACATTGCCGTGATCATGGACGGCAACGGGCGGTGGGCACAGGGGCAAGGGTTGCCCAGGATCGAAGGGCATCGCCGCGGCGTGACCAGTGTCCGCAAAATCGTCGAAGAGTGCACGCGGCTGGGCATCGGCCAACTAACGCTCTATTGCTTGAGCAGTGAAAACTGGAAGCGTCCCGAACATGAATTGAGCATGCTGATGACGCTGCTCGAGCAATTTGTTATCGAGGAGCGGGCGGAGATCATGCGGCAGAACATCCGCTTCGGCACGATCGGCCGCCGGGACGGACTGACCGATAGCGTGCTGGCCGAGATCCAGAAAACAATTGACCTAAGCAGCGACAACGACGGCATGAAGCTTTGTCTGGCCCTAAATTACGGCAGCCGGGGCGAAATCGTCGATGCCGTCAAACAGATCGCCGCCGACGTGCAGTCAGGGAAGCTTGCGGTCGAGGACATTTCCGAAAAGACGATTGACGCCCATCTCTATACGGCCGGCAGCGACGATCCCGATCTGGTGATCCGCACTGCCGGAGAAATGCGGGTCAGCAACTTTCTACTTTGGCAAATCAGCTATGCGGAGTTGTGGGTCACTCAAAAATGTTGGCCCGAATTCCGCGAACCCGATCTGCACGCCGCCATTCGCGACTTCGCCAACCGTGACCGCCGCTTCGGCGGGCTGAATGAACCAGCCACATCTCCGTAACGGCGCTACCCCCCGGAAAAGCCGGGGAGTTGTTTATTCACCGCACACACAAAGAATTTCATCCATGCTCGGTTGGCGGTTGTTTCTCTCCGCGATCATGATCCCCGCGTTCATCGGCGGGTTTTATGCGGACGCGCGGTTTGGTCCCACGGCACCGATTTTATTTGCATTTGCTGTGTTGCTTGCGTCGCGATCATCCTGGGAACTGGTGGATTTGCTCAAGACGCGGGCCTTTCGGCCAGATGCACGGATCGTTATTCCCGCCACGTTGGCGGTCGTTTCTGCCAATTGGATTCCGCACTGGACTACGGAAGCGACGTCCGTTCCGAGCGGCGTAGGAGTGCTCGGCCCCTGCGCGTTGGCGTTTGCCGTGGTAATACTCGTGCTGTTTCTCAATGCCACACTGCGGTACCGCGAACCGGGCGACAGCATGGAATCGCTGAGCGCTGAGCTTTTCAGCGTCGCTTACGTGGGCATCTTGTTGAGTCTGATTGCCCAATTGCGGTGGGTGGCCGGTTCGGACGCCGGTTATTTGGCGCTCGGCTCGTTGATCATCGCCACCAAATCGGGC
>CALFYU010000084.1 GCA_937952455.1 uncultured Planctomycetaceae bacterium | reverse complement strand
GTCCCGGCTTGGAAACGCTGGATTGGCTACACGAAACCCCCCAAAGGCCGGCTGATCCTCGACGCCGGTGCCCGGACAGCCGTGGAACGGGACGGCCGCTCTCTGTTGGCGATCGGCATCGTGGGTGTGGAAGGAAACGTCGAAAAGGGAGACGTCGTCGCCTTGATCGACGCCGATGGGCACGAATTCGCCCGTGGGCTGACCAACTATGCCACGGCCGATATCCGGCGATTGGCCGGAAAACGGAGTCAAGAAATCGCCCAGTTGTACGAATCACTCCCGTATGTGGAAATTGTCCACCGCGATAATCTGGTGGTGACGGTTTAGCCACTTTCCTGACCCGCCATCGGAATCGCCGCAGATGACGTCAAGAGTGTCCGGGAGTGAGAAAATCCTCGGGAGGAGTTAGTCCCCACCACTACTCGTCCGGCAGAAAACAAGGTAGAATTCCATTCTGGCAGCACGTGACACTGGCGCTGTGTGCGGCCACGCATCACGCGCAATGCGTCAGTGGGGTGATACGAGGGGGACGATCGGCGGTTGGCGTCAAGACCGCTGCGGGAGTCTGTGCATCGGACGTCTGTGGAAAGCCGCCGCTGTCGTGTTCAGTTGCTGATCGGGACCTTGACGTTTCGGAAATGGGTAGAATAGACTCGGTCAGCGCACCGCGGTGAATTTGGTCGATTTGCTACGGCAAATTGAGTTCCATTCTGGCCGTACCATGTTATTTTGTATGGTTCGCGGCTCAAAACCGGTCCTCGGGTGACTTGAAGCGGTCCTGATCGGCGGCCACGATTTGCGATGTCGCCTTGCTCCTCCCTCCTTGCGACGGTGTAACAGAATTTGAAAGCGATCATCAGCGATATTCATGGAAACCTTGAAGCCCTCGAAGCGGTGCTCGCGGATATCAAGGGTTTGGGAATCGACGAGGTTTTTTGCTTGGGCGACGTCGTTGGATACGGTCCCAATCCGCGCGAATGTGTCGACTTAGTGATGCAGTCGTGCAAGGTTTGTCTGCTGGGAAACCACGATCAGGGGGCACTGTTCGATCCTGAGGGATTTAACGCCGGCGCCGAGCGGGCCATCTTTTGGACCCGTGCCGTTCTCGAATCGGGTGATCCGCGCGGCAATGAACGCCGTTGGGAGTTCCTGGGAGAATTGCCCCGCATGCACAATGATGGCGATTATAAGTATGTGCACGGGTCGGCGCGTAATCCGCTCAACGAATACGTCTTCCCCGAGGACATTTACAACCAACTCAAAATGGAACGGATCTTCGGACTGATCGACCGATACTGTTTTCAAGGACACACGCACGTTCCGGGGATCTTTACCGAAAACTTGAATTTCTTCAGTCCGGCCGAAGTGAATCACGAGTACGAATTGACCGGCGGCAAAGTGATGGTCAACGTCGGCTCGGTCGGACAACCACCCGACGGAGACCCCCGCGCCTGTTACGTTGTACTGGAAAACGGTGAGTCCGCGGATTCCGAAGCCCCCGCCAAACTGACCTACCGCCGCGTCGACTATGATTTCGACAAGACCGCAGCCAAGATTTACGACATTCCCGATCTCGACAACTTCCTGGGAGATCGCCTCCGCGATGGCCGATAAGCGCCGGGACGACTGAGCCTCAACTAAGTGGACCGTTTCTTTAGCCACGGATGAAATACGGATCAAACACAGATTTTTGGGCGTGAAATCAATTGTCCCAAACCGACGGCTTGCCGTCGCGCACGGGGGACGCGACGAGGCAAACTCCCACACGATCATCCATCGTTCAAACCACGGGAATCGTTTTGGGCCGAGATTCGTCTAAGCGATTCGCCGACACGCGAACACCAATAAAACTCGCCGCAATCAAGTATTGCGCGACAGACAAAACGTCGAAACGTCAGCAGCATGGAAAATAATCAACGCTTTTGGCTGTTCATGGTCGCCTCCATGGCGATCTGGTTGGGTTGGCTGTGGCTGAACCCCCCGCCTCCACAAAACCCGCCCGCCAAGAAACCCGCTGCGGCCGACAAAGTCGCCAAAAACGATCCGCAAGGCGACAAGGAGGCGCACGTCGACGCCGCCCCCGCTGCTGGCGACGCCGCCCCCGCCGATGACGAACCTGTCGTCGCCGATGCTGACGGGCCGCAAACGGATGAGGAAGAAGAAAAGCCGCCCGCCACCCCCGCGAAGATTCCGCAGTTTCCGCATCAGATTGTTGAGATTGGCTCGGACGATCCGGACAGCGGATATCGTTTGGCAGTGACCATCGACTCCCGCGGCGCCGCTATTCAATCCGTCGCACTCAACGATCCCCGTTATCGCAGTTTGCGGGACCACAATGCTCTGCTGAAGGTCGTCGGCAACACCAGCGGCGCCGATGCGGAGGCACTTCGCAAGGAGCAGTTGAAACAGGACCAGCTGGTCCTCAAGGTCCAATCGATTTTTCGCGAGCATTGCTACAAATGCCACGCCATCGCAAAGCCCAAAGGCGGGTTTCGCATCAATACCCGCGAGGGCTTGCTCGCGGGCGGGGATACCGGTGCCCCTGTCGTTCCCGGTGATCCCGAACGGAGTTTGATCGTCGAAGCGATTCGGCAGGAGAATCCGCACTTTAAGATGCCGCCCAAGGGGGAAAAACTCCCGGCCGAAGATATCAACGACATCGTGCGGTGGATCGAAATCGGCGCGCCGATGCTCACGCCAATGACGCTGCAGGTGACCGTCCCGCAGATAGAAGATCAATTCGCTGCTGCCATCGAATCGCTTAACTCCGTGAACTGGGAACTTGTCAACAAAGCCAAAGACAAGTCCCAGGCGGTCTTCCGGATGACCTCCCCTGACGGTGCGTTTGAACTGACCAAAACCTATCAGGTGCACAAAATCGCCGGAGACAAAGCCAGCGACGAAGCAGACGCCTACGTTGTCGACTTTGACTTCAGCATCAAGAACCTCTCCGACGCCGCTAAGAGCGTCAATTATGTCCTGCAGGGCCCAGTGGGCCTGCCGCTGGAAAACGTGGAGACCACACAAAAATACCGCGACGTCCAATTCGCCTATCTCGATCAGAACGATAAGACTTTCCATTCCGATTCGCTCTCGGCCCAGGAAATTGCCGAAGGGGAAACGAGCCTTTGGGAACAGCCGATTCTCAAGTACATCGGCGTTGACGCGCAATACTTCGCCGCGTTCCTGCAACCCGCCGAGGAGCCGACGGCGGAAGATTCGTATTTCCGCAACTACACGCAGTTGGCCACCGGACCGGTGGACAAAGACCAACCGGAACGGACCGACATCAGCGTCGCCATCACGTCCCAGGACGAAGAACTCCAGCCCGGCGAAACGCTGACGCACGAGTACGAACTCTTCACCGGCCCCAAACGCAAGGAATTGCTCGAACCGCGCGGTGCGGAGGCGATGATGGACCTCGGCTGGTTCGGTCCGATCGCGAAATTCATGTTGATGCTGTTGGATGTCTTTTACGCCGTGATTCCCAACTACGGCGTGGCCATTATCATGCTGACCGTCTTGGTACGGCTGTGCATGTTTCCCCTGTCGCGCAAGCAGGCGCTCGGCGCCGCCAAGATGCAGGCGATCAAACCCGAGATCGACGCGCTGAAGAAAAAATACGGCGACGACCGCGAAAAAATGGGCCGCGCCCAGATGGAGTTGTTCCGCAAGCACAACTACAACCCTTTTAGCGGCTGCCTGGTGCTCTTCATCCAGATGCCGGTGTTCTTTGGGCTGTATACCGCACTGCGGAGCAGTGTGAATCTGCGCATGGCCCACTTCCTGTGGATCGACAACCTCGCCGCCCCGGACGCGCTGTTTAACCTGGGCTTCAATCTGCCGTTTCACTTGGGTGATACGTTCAACCTGTTGCCGATCATCACCATCGCGCTATTCATCGTGCAACAAAAGCTATTCATGCCGCCGCCGACGGACGAACAGACAGCCATGCAGGCCAAAATGATGCAGTACATGATGATCTTCATGGGCTTCATGTTCTACAGCGTGCCGGCCGGGCTGTGTATCTATTTCATCGCCTCGAGCCTATGGGGGATCGCCGAGCGCAAATTGCTGCCAAAGGTGCAAAAAAGCACCGCCGCCGGAACCGATGGCGGTGGCTCAACCGGCGGCGGCGGATCAGGCGGGGATAACTCCCCGGGCACCGGTCCCAAAGCGCCGCCCAAAGTCGGGGCCGCCAAGAAAAAATCACGCCCCCGCCGTTGAGTCGGCTGAGCGGTGTGTTCATCCCACAGCGCCGAGTTCGTGCGACGAAACACAGAGACGATCCCGTTGCCTATCAAGCGCCCCCGTTGGGTGCCATCTGGCGGCTTGCCCGCCAGTGCCGTGTCAGGCTGGTATTCCAAGGCTAGTGCCTTGT
>CALFYU010000083.1 GCA_937952455.1 uncultured Planctomycetaceae bacterium | reverse complement strand
GGTCGTCGCGTACAGGGACATTGGATCAATGCGAATGATGTCTTTTATTATGGCGGCAACGCAGTATCACTGAATGAGTTTTTAGAAAAGTACGGCTGCGTGAAGGACACGCCGCTCACGGTTGTGATCCACGCCGGCGAGAAGCCATTGACCGGCGCACTGGGCAAGCCGATGACGATTTCCTTTGATTGGCAACTTCAGGTGACGCGTCGCGGCTGGGGTGCTCCGGAAGACCCACGCCGCCGGAACGGTGACCCGGGTTACGTCGTCACGACCCACGTCTGGCTCAGCAACGACATCACGCTGGAACAGTTAGAGATCCCCAAGCATATTGTGGCGAGATCGGCGGGAGAAATCGAGGAGTTTATCACTCAGCACAACAGTCACACGCTCGTGCGGTGATCTCATCTGCCCGACAGACAACGACCAAAGCGCCGGAGGAATTCCGGGAACGATCAGTCGTCGGCACATCCAATACGTTCGGACGCGACCGGATCGACAAACTCCATGAATGAGCAACAGGAACGAGCGATTGCTCAAGGCTTGCAGGACGGCGACCCCGCTGCGTGGCAGTCGTTTTACGATGCGTACTGCGAACGGGTTTGGCGATCGGCGGCGCGGCGCGTGGGGCCGAACTCGGCCGACGTGGCGGACGTCGTTCAGGAGACCTTCCTGGCAGCCGCTCGATCGGCGGGGAGTTATGACCCGGAGCGCGGACCGCTGTGGGCCTGGCTGACGGGCATCCTGCGAAACCAAGTGGCGCTGCACTATCGCCGGCAGCAGCGGCAAGCGCGGGTTCGCGAATTAGACATTGGTCCGCAGCCAGACCGGCATCAACAGCGCCGCGCCGATTTGGCGGCGCTGGTCCGGCAGACGCTCACCGAACTCAACGACGACTACGGCTCTCTGTTAGCGGCGAAGTATCTCGACGAGGAATCCGTCGAGCAGATCGCCGCTGCGGAGCGAACGACAGCAACGGCGGTTCGATCGAAATTGGCGCGCGCCCGCCGGGCGTTTCGCGATGCTTTTGATCAATTGAACGCCGATTTTCCAGTGATGAATACCGGTCAGACCCATGACAAGTGAATCGCTTCCCGAACAACCGGATCACGACGACGAGCGCATGATAGACATGTTCCGTTCACTCGACGGCAGCGCGCCGCCCCCGGACCGCCAGTTTCTCGATCGATTGCGAGATTTGTCGACTGAGGAGTTTGTGCGGCATGCTGCGCGGACCGCTCCTGCCCTACCCGTCGCCGACAGTCCATCGGCCGCCCCGGTCGTGTGGAATGCGCGGTGGGTGGTCGTCGCTGTCGCTGCGTTGGCGGTGTTTGTCGGCGTCTTTTTCGCTCCGCTGGCACAAGAAAAACCGGCGCTCGCCTTTTCCGAAGTATTGGCCAAGGTCGACGCGGCCGATACGTTGCACCTGCAATTGACCCGCGCGGGCAAGACGGACGAGATTTGGATCCGCCAGCCGGGGCAGATGCGGTGGCAAGAGGACCCGGCGCGGTACCGCATCGTGCAGGGTTCGCGACTGTGGCGAATTGATGAAGACGAAAACGTGGCGGCCGACGAAAATTCGCCGTTCTTCGACGGTGCGGACGCGCACTTTGAACTGCTGGACCTGCTGCCGGTCGATATTGGCGACCCGCAGTCGGGCGCGTTTGCCCGCCTCCCGCACGGCCGGACGCGGCGCGACGGAAAGGACTGCTACGTCTACCAGCTGCAACTGCCGGCCGAGGCGGGAGCCGCCGACGGCGACATCAGCGTCGAGGCATTCGTCGAGGTCGAGACGAACCAATTGCGGTGGCTGGAGACCAAAGTCCGCCGCGATGGCCGCTACGTACCGGCCGGCGAGATCCGCGTGTTGGCGCTAAACCGCCCGATCGACGATGAAAAGTTCGTCGTGGGCACGCAACTGACCGCCGACGGCCGCATCGGAAAAGTCTCGGACGTTCAGGGACTGGTGACAATCAAACCGGTGATGAACCGCCGCTGGACGCCGGTGTTCGGACCGATGCTGGTCAAACCCGGCGATTGGCTGCGGACCGATGTCCGCGGGCCGAATGCGGCAGCCGTCAAATTGGAAAGCGGCGCCACTATCACGCTCGGTCCGGGTTCGTTGGTCGAATTGATCAAACCGGGCGAGGTCCGCTTGCTCGAGGGGGAAGCGCAATTCGCAGCGGGAGAAAAGCCGCTTTCGCTTCGCGGGCCAGGCGAACAGGTCATCTCCGTTGCGGACACCAAGTTCTATCGCATCGCCGAGGAAAAGCTGGTCGCGGTCGCCGACAAACCGCGGTGGCTCACGGGCTTTGAAGGAACGACGTCCAACGAGGTGATGGGATCGCTGATCGCCAAGGTCGACGACCGCAACGTCCCGCTGACGATCGGCGCACACCACGTCAAAGTCGAAATCCGCGACCAGATCGCCCGCACGACGATCGAAGAGTCGTTCGTCAATCACACCGGTTCGCGGTTGGAGGGAGTGTTCCATTTCCCGTTGCCGGCCGACGCGTCGATCTCCGGTTTTGGCATGTGGATCGGCGGTGAACTGGTCGAAGCGGACATTGTCGAGAAACAACGCGCGCGGGAAATCTACGAAACGATTCTCCGCGAAAAGCGGGACCCGGGATTGTTGGAATGGACCGGCGGCAACATCTTCAAGGCCCGCGTCTTCCCGATTCTGCCGCATTCCGAAAAACGGATCAAAATCATTTACACACAAGTCCTGCCGCTGCAGGGGAATCAATACCGCTACAGCTACGGCCTGCAAAGCGAAATGCTCAAGCAAACGCCGCTGCGGGAGTTATCGATCGACCTGAAGGTCTATTCGGCGCTGCCGCTCGCCAAGGTGACCTGCCCCACGCATCCGGCGCGGATCGACAGGACCGAATATGCCGGGCACGTGGAGTTCACAGCCCAGGAGTACACTCCGTCCCGCGACTTTGAAGCGATGATTGAAGTCGCGGACAGCCTCGCCGATGTGGTGGTGATTCCGCATCGGCGAGGCGACGACGGCTACTTTCTACTACAGGTGATGCCTCCGGCAGCAGAAGGCCGCTGGCAGCGGGACGTGTTGCCCAACGGCGAACCGCTGGACCTGTTACTGGTGGCGGATACGTCCGGTTCGATGGACCGCCCGCAACGCGAGAATCAGGCCGAGTTTGTCACAACTTTGCTGTCGTCACTATCGCCGCAGGACCGGTTCAACCTGATCTGCACCGACGTTGCGACGCACTCCGTTTTCGAAAATCCGGTGGACGCGAACGAGGACCATCTGGCCGTAGTTCGCAAGTTCCTCGACAACCGCGTTTCACTAGGCTGGACCGATCTAGACACGGCGTTCGCGCAAGTCATGCAGCGCGTGCAATCGGCGACGCACGTAATCTATATCGGCGACGGCATCGTGAACACGACGGCCGCCGATCCGAATGCATTTAGCAATCGCTTGAAACGAATGTACGACGACAAGGGGACGTTCCACGCCGTTTCCACCGGCAATAGCTACGAATCGGTCGTGTTGAAGACGATCGCCTCACTGGGCGGCGGGTCGATGCGGGCGATCAGCGGCGACAAGGGGCCGCGGGTGACCGCTACGGAGTTGCTGCAGGAGATATCACAGCCGGCGCTGCGCGACATCAAAATCGATTTCCAAGGCCTGCAAGTCGCCGCGGTCTATCCTGAACAACTGCCGAACATCCCCGCCGGGCGGCAACAGATTCTGCTTGGCCGGTATCTCCCCGAGGGGCAGGACCAAGTGGGCGAAGTGATCGTGACGGGCAAATTGAATGGCCAGGCCGTCCGTTATCGCAGTCGCGTGACGCTGGCGGATGCCGAGTCGGGGAACTCGTTCATTCCGCGATTGTGGGCGCGGAGTCATTTGGATCATCTGTTGGCCCAGGGAAGCTCGCAGTCGATTCAGGACGAGATCATCGCCATGTCCGAAGAGTTCCACATCATGACCCCTTATACCTCGCTGCTGGTGTTGGAGACGGACGAGGACCGCGAGCGGTTCAAGGTAAAACGGCGTTTCCAAATGCGGGACGGCGAGCGGTTCTTTGCCAAGGGGCGGGCGGACGCGAATTATGAACTGCGGCAAAAGCAGATCGCGGCCGCCGGGGAGTGGCGGACGAATCTACGAGCCGCCGTGCTCAGGGAACTAGCGGCGATGGGCCGCACGGTGCCGGTGACCAGCCAGAGTGCGGCCGTGGCGTGGCAAGTTTCGAGTCCCGCATGGGGAATTCGTGGACGAGCGTCTCAGATGGGAGAGACTTGGTCCTTTTCCAACAACGGTTTCGCTTCGTCGATGGACAGCGGGATGTTGGCTGAATTGGCTGCGATCACGCCGTGGGACTTCGACGGTGACGGCATTCATAACGACAGGTACGTTCCTGGAATGGGTGGGCAATTCGATGACTTCGCAGTATATGATCAAAAGTTCAAATTGCCTTACATGCGCGACGAGGTGCAGCTACTCGTCGAGCCGCGCATCTTGAGTCTTGCCGAGCCTGGACTGCCGCTCGCTCGCCCATCCGGCCAATTGGCGGAAATGGCCGAGGAAGACTCCGCATCGTACCTCTATCAATTCGAGTCGATCGCTCAATTGCAAGACCTGAGCCAATTGATGGACGGTCCGGTCGCTGGATTTGGCGGGCGGCGTCCGCAGCTTCGCCAGCGGCAATCGAAGAGTGAGCGGTACTATGCCGGGAACCGGATTCAATTCTTGGAAGAGTGGAACGCGCCCGTTGGGGGGACGACCCTCACCTTTGGCCGGTTGAACAACCGGTACGTCACGACGGCGTCAGCCAATTGGCTGAACACGGTGTTACCCGGTTTGCCGGGCACACCACCGCCGCTCAAACAACCGCCACCGTCGGAGACTTGGTCCGAGGAAGCAACGGCGTTGGTCGACAGCCTGCTGCGCGGCGAGCAACTCGCTGCGCTGGAAATGGGTCTGGAAATCACGCAAACCAGCGAGACCTACGATCCGCGGTGGAAGACGACCACGGCGCATACTGAGCGTCTGGATCTGATCTCGACAGAAGCGTGGCTGACGCGGAGCGAGCAGGCGGGCAGTCAGACGTTCGTGCAGTGGTGTGACGGTCAGCAGCGGGGAATCGTCTCGCGGCCGTTTCAATTGGGCCAGGTCCGCGACGCCCAGCCGGAAGACCTCAAACAGCCGCCGCTCGATTTGCAGGATCATTCGCTGCGGTCGTTGGCTGTCCAATATGCGACGTTCACAGCGACACTCTTGCCGGTCGGCATTGGTGAGAACCGCGCCACGCTAGTGCTTCAGCATCCCGACGACGATGACTACAAGATCACGTTCTCCATCGACACCGCGCGGCATGTGTTATTGAAGGTAACGCACGTAAACGACGGTGCGGTGACGTATGAAACGACCTACGACGACTTTGTCGAAGTCGGCGGTGGCTGGTGGGCACAACGAATCGAAACCACCGATGACCAGGGACGGACAACACGCGCGATCCGCCAAACGGTCACCGCTTTGGCGCCCAACGAATTTGACAAACGA
>CALFYU010000082.1 GCA_937952455.1 uncultured Planctomycetaceae bacterium | reverse complement strand
ATGTTGATGAATTGCGGGGTAGGGCGTTTGCCGCGTCCCAGGCCCCCATGCTGGGACGCGGCAAACGCCCTTCCCCGCAATTCATCAACATCAACGACGGCTCGTGATTCGGCACGTCGGACTGCATCGAGCGAATCACGGAAATGTCGTCGATGCACTGCGCCGTCTGCGAAAACAGCTCGCTGACTTCGATGCCCGATTCGCCGTATTTCCGGAATTGAAAGGGAGAACCCATCAGCGCCCCGGTCTTGCGCTCTGTCCGCAAGTTCCCCGACGGCAGCGGCTGGCCGTGCAGACGCGTTAGCTCCGGTTTGGGATCAAATGTATCGACGTGCGACGGCCCGCCGTTCATGAACAGATGCACGACTTGCTTCGCCCGTGGGGCAAAGTGCGGCGGCTTCGGCGCCAGCGGTCCGATCTCTGAAGATGCTGTTTCCGCACCGCCTAGTTGTCCGTTCTCGGCCAATAGACCGGTCAGCGCCAGCATCCCCAACCCGGTCCCGCTCCGCAACAGCAGTTCCCGCCGCGACATGCCGAATTCTTCAAACCGCCCGATGCCGCTCATCGATCACCAACTCTCTCGACCGGGTGCCACTGGCTTTGCCAGTGCAAATGCAAACCTGTGCCACACTTCTACAAGTGGTTTCAAAACCCTCTGACGCGTCACGCCCACACTCATATGACAGTTACATGAACAGGCGCAACCGGGTTATGAAACTGGTTCCTGACAACACTGGCAGAGCCAGTGCCACCCAATTCAATCATTACCTCTTAGGACAACTCTCGCCTCAATCCACAAACACAAACTCATTCGTCATCAACAATGCTTGGATATACTCCTGCCACTGGCTCTCTGACGGCGTCTCACCCAAGAATGAGACCGCCAATTCGGCATCGACTGCCGTCGGCTCGCGGCCGAAGAAGATGCGGTACAACCGCGCGACGCGTTCGGCGGTGCGCTCAATCTGCGACAAGTCTTCCCGCGACGCGACGCGCTGCACCACTTCGCCCATGAATTTGTGGTTCATCAAAAACAACGCCTGCGGGGCGATCGTCGTCGTATCCCGCTGCGGACTGGTCGCTGCCGGGTCGGGAAAATCAAATGCGCGAAACAACTCCGGCAAGTCCATGCGATCGACAAACGCATAGATTGTCCGCCGCGGCGAAAAGTCGGTCTGCAAAATGTCCGACGGCGGCCCGCCCAGCGATTCATCCAACTGCCCCGTCACCGCCAGCAGTGCATCGCGCATCGTTTCAAAATCCAAACGTCGACGATTCATGCGCCACAAAAGCCGGTTGCGGGGATCGACGGTCATCTCGCGAGGACGCTCGTGGCTTTGCTGGCGATAGATCGCCGAGAGCATGATCCGACGGTGTAATGCTTTCAGCGACCAGCCGTCACGCATGAACTGTGCGGCCAAATGGTCGAGCAGCGCCGGATGGGTCGGTCCCGCGCTCCGCAAACCAAAATCGCTGGGCGTCGCAACCAGCCCGCCGCCGAAGTGATGCAACCAGACTCGATTGACCAGCACCCGTGCCGTCAACGGATTCGCCGGATCGACGATCGCCCGCGCCAATTCCAACCGCCCGCTGCCGCGATGGAATTCCGGATCCCCAACGGCAGATAAAAACTCGGGAAACTTCCGTGGCACATCCGCCCCGGCGCGATTCGGATTCCCGCGCAGGAAAATCTTCGGCGCGTACAGTTCCTCCGCATCCGACAACACCATCGCCCGCGGCGGCGCCCCGGCTGTTTCCGAGATCTGTTTCTCGACTTCGCCCAGAAGTTCCTTGTATTTATTCTGCGCTGGACGATCCGGCAGCAGTGTCAAGAATCCCCAGCCGGTCAGCACCGGCACGTCCGGCGGCGCTTGTCGTCCATAAAATACACGCCGCAGCAATTCGTCCGCCGGTTCGGGCAACTCTGTCGGCAGCGGTTGTTGTTCTTCCTGGGCCCTTGCCAGCGCGGCCTGCCAGTGTTCATCGATGCGGTTGAGGACTTCGGAGTAGCGCTCGGCCAATTCCTGCATGCTCGTCGGCGGCGCTGCACGAAGCGCCTCAACAATCGCCGGATGCGCTTTGTCCGCATCGCCCGCATGTTGTTCGATGATCTCCTGAATCGACTCCGCAAACTCCGCTACGGGAATTTCGGCACACGCATGCCAAATGGCCCAGATTGGGTCGCGAGACTTGCGGGCCTCGGCCAGATGCGTTTGCCAACGCTGGATCATCGTTGGATTCAGATCCCCCTCCTCGACCAGCAACATGAAATCCTCGGTCGGCGGTTGGTGACGTTTGGCATGCGCGGCCATCAAGTATTCCGCCGCGCGCGTCCGCGCCGAGGTGACGAGCGCCGTATGTTTTTCCGCGACAAACTCCGCCAGCTTTTGCTGTTTTTCATCGAGCGCCTTGGCGAATTCGGCGTATTGCTCCGTTTGCGGCGGAGCTTCAAACATGGGGGGGATCGTCGGCTCGGCGGAACTGCGGAACACGCCGTAAAGGCCGTAATAATCCGCCATGCTGATCGGATCGAACTTATGATTGTGGCAGCGGGCACAGGTGACGGTCAGCCCCATCAGCCCCCGCGCGACGACGTCGATGCGGTCGTCGATGATGTCGTGAATATTCCCCGAAAACCGCGCCCCCAACGTCAAAAACCCCATCGCCGTCAGCGGGCGTTTGTCTTCTCCCAATTCCAATTGATCCGCTGCCAATTGCTCCGTGATGAAACGGTCGTACGGCAGATCCTCGTTGAGCGCGCGAATCACGTAGTCGCGATAGGTATACGCCCAGGGATATTTCTTGTCACCGAAGAAAATGTATCCCTTATTGTCGGCATACCGCGCCACGTCCAGCCAATGCCGCGCCCAGCGCTCGCCGTAATGCGGCGAGGCCAACAGTCGGTCGATTACCTTTTCATAGGCATTGGGAGACGAATCGTTTTCGAACGCGGCCACCTCCTCCGGCGTGGGTGGCAAGCCGATCAGGTCGAACGTGGCGCGGCGAATCAACGTGCGGCGATCCGCTTCCGGCGACGGTGTCAGCCCCGCCTCTTCCAGCCGCGACAAAACAAACCGATCAATCGGCGTGCGGGGCCATGCGGCATTCTTGACGTCCGGCGGCGGCGGATCGGCGATCGGCTGAAACGCCCAATGTTGCCGGTAATCCTCCACACGGTCCGGTGTGGGTTTCGACTGCGCGGGCCAAGGAGCGCCGATCTTAATCCAACGCGTGATCGCAGCAACTTCGTCGGCCGACAAGGGGCCATCGGGGGGCATTTGTACCGTGTCATCGTAGCGAATTGCCGCCAGCAACAAGCTTTCCTCGGGTTGCTCCAGATCGACAAGTGCCGCGGCATCCCCGCCGGCCAGCACCGCTTTCCGCGAGTCGA
>CALFYU010000081.1 GCA_937952455.1 uncultured Planctomycetaceae bacterium | reverse complement strand
ACTTTGAAAGCGGCTATGTCGACCAACAGTCGGTCAACGGAGCGATCGACACGGGCGACAACTTGGTGACGATCTCGACGACGGGGGCGAACGGCAATCCCAGCGGCCTGTCCTATATCGCCGGTGTCGGATTGCCGCGTACAGCGTTTACGACCGGACAAAATGCAAACATCGCGGACGATGAGGCTGTCGACGGTCGCGCCGGAAATTTCTTTCTGACCGATGAAAACACGGTTGACACCAACGTCTATGCGTCGGACTATGTCTTCAGCTTCGCCGACGGCATCTCCGAGCTCAGCTTGGACATCTTCGACTTCCGCGTCGATGGCGGCGCTCAGGACGTCGGAAGCTCGGCCACGGCGATCTTGACCCTGTTCGCGGACGAAGCCATGACGCAAATTGTGGGCATGACTTCCTTCACGGCCACGTTGGAAAACCAACCGATCGACGGCAACTGGGAAAACCTGTTCGTCTTGGCTGACGGGACAGCCGTCAAAGCCATGCTGGAATTTGGCGGAGTCGACCGTGGTGTGGGCGTGGATAACATCAGTTTCGTCACCGCGCCGCCGCCCATCACGCCCGTCCCCGAACCTTCGTCGTTCGTGCTGCTGGGCATCGGCACGGTCGGACTGCTCGGTTTCCGCCGCATGAAAAAGCAACGCAGCGCAGCCTAGCTCTTACACAAAGACCAAAGCTTCGCGAATTCTGCCCGATACTTTTCCCTGGTGCAACACGCACCACCAGGCCGACCCAACGTCCGGATGGCTCAATGTCATCCGGGCGTTTTTTTATTGTCCGGCGTCCCGCTTCCACACCATGAGGCCATCACGCAATCACGGCCGCGTCACGCCGGTCCAGGCCGGGGGATCGCTGGCAGGAAACGATTCTTGCGAGGCTTCGTCAACGCGGTTCGGCTCATCGCGCGGCGTCAGAAAAATCGTCAACAGCAGTACGCTGTCTTCGACGCCCTTGAGCGAATGCGGTTCGAAACACGGGACATACAATAACTGGCCAACCGCCAGTTCCCGCGTCTCGCCCAGACAAGTAAACTCCACGCGTCCGGACAGACACTGGACGGTCAATTCGCCGGGTGCGGTGTGAGTGGGAATCGTTTTCCCGGCGGCAACACCCAGCCGCAGAACGTGAAGAGCGTCGGTTTTGACCAGTGCGGCGGATGGGCCGTCAGAATCGTCGGCGGGATAGATATCCACACTTTGGCCAGGGTTGGCATACGGCATCGCTACAATCTCCCAAACTCGGGTGAAGGTTTTTCCGTCATGCACTTTGCACGGTAATTCTATACCGCGCGGCGTCACTGGTGAAGGCCCCGACAATCAGTGCTTCGGCCGTCAGCGAATGGTTTTCCATTCGACATCCGCCCCGCTGAAGAAAATCATCCTCCCGGTTTCTGTGCCGACGACAAGGTTCCAATCTGCGTCGCCGCGTCCTAGCTTGGTGGCGACCGGTGCGCAGGAGTGTTGGCCAAAGTGCATGGTTTGACCGTCAACCGCCATAACGGCGGGGTACGAGAATTGCGGATGCTCGTTGGTTCCCACGTTGCGCAACAGCAAGACTGCCGACCCGGCGCGGTTCAACGACCAGGGCACGCCGGCATTCGGTTCCGGGAAAGCGGCGTGACGCGGCGTACCGACGAGCAAATCGACCTTTCCGTCGCGGTCCACGTCCACCAATTGAAACTTTGCACGGCCGGTTCCGCCAGCGGGAAGGAAATTGGCTTGAATCGGTGACCCGTCGTCGAGCAACAGTTTGCCGGCATCCTCCAGATTAAAATCGTCGATTCGCCAATACAGATGAAGCTGATCGTCGTCGTCGAGCGTGACGTACGCCATCCGGTCGCCCAACATCCCGGCGGCCGGCCGCGTGCGCCAGGTTCCGTGCAATTCCAATGCGTCGACGAACAAGGGTTGCGGCGGCGCTAAGTCCGGCGCCTTAGGAGTTCCCCGGTTGAGATACACGGTGTGCATGCCGCGAATATCGTTCATGACGACATCGGACAAGCCGTCGCCATTCCAATCGACGACTGTGGGACAGGTGTATCCCCAATGTCCCTCGCCGGGACCTTGGATGCTGCCGCGATAGCCGCCGCGAATTCGGATCGGCTCACCGCCAGCCGAGATCGGAACCGCCGGCGCAAACTGCGGATCGGCGTCGGTGCCCTGGTTCTCAAAAAAGAGTAACTGCCCACCGGCGTTGCCGGCAACAATATCCAATCGCCCGTCGCCGTTCCAGTCGGTCACGTTTGGCACAACCAATGAGCCGCCGTATAACTCGGCCGACTCCTGCAGCACTGCGCGGGGTTGTTCGAAGACCGGTTGTCCGCGCGTGCCCAATTCGTCGGCAAAACGGTAGTAGTACATCCCTCCCTCACCCGCCGCCAACAGATCGGTCCGCTTCCCATCGGCCGAAGGATACGCGGACAGATAGGTGCCCACGGCCGGATGCCGCAGGACACGCCCGTGCGGATCGGTCACCGGCACTTTCCCTGCCACACCGTCGGCCGTCAGATCCTCGAACGCCCCCGGCACAAAGTACATGCCCCCCAGAGAGGTTCCGAAAATCAGTTGACCTTCCGCGGCGGCGAGCGAGCGCATCCATTCCAGGCTGCTGATACTCAGCAGTCCCCCCCGTTCGGGCGGCAGCACCAACTCCGCCTCGACGCGGTCGGGCATGTTCGGCCATTCGCACTCGAAGCGGTAGATCCCGTGCCGTGGCATGCCCCCCTTCCAAATGCCGGCAGCGTCGTACGGTTCGTAGTCTTCGGCGCGGTGATCACCCGGCTTGTAGCGTGTGCCGTCGGAAACCGTTATGAAGCCTTCCAGATCTCCTGATTCGTTTTGACGCACGGCAATACGGCTGGCATTCCGCGGAAGGCCCGCGATGCGGACCTTGGTCAGATCGCCGAATCGATCGTTTGCTACATCGAACTTCGAGACGACGATTTGCCCGGAATTGATCCAAAACCCGTATACGCCGCCCGAATCATCCGTCAGCAAATAGCCAGAATGAGATTTTCCCGCCGCTCGATACGGCGGTTTGACGACGATGGGTTGGGAGAATATGGGAACCCCATCCGCGCTGTCCCCCTTCCACGTATAACGATACAGTCCAGGATGCCAATGATCGCTCGCCACGATCAGGTCGGGCCGACGTTCGTCCCCAGTTCGGACGGTCCCTAGCAGACTGCACGAGATGCTGGGCGGCGCGAAGACTCCGATCCCCCCGTCCGTCCCCGCCTGGATGGGTTTGCCGGTCTGCAGCGGGGTGTCGGCAAAGCTGCCGGCGGCAAAGCTGCCGCAAAGTATCAACGCCAGCGCGATCCGCGGTACGAGAAGCTTGGTCTTACAGTCTCTCATAAATGGGCGGTTCATCTCCCGATTTTGGTTTGATAGTTGCTGAAGCAGCGCGCCGAATCAATCGCCATCTTTTGCGGCACACGGATCGCCCGCGTCGTGAATGCGTTGCACCAGCGCCGGGTCCAGCGGACCGTCGTTACTCAGCGCGGCGGCCTGTTCGACTTGCTGCGGCGTAGCAAACCCGATCGCTGCAGTCGTCGTTTGCAGGTTGTGTGTCACGTAGCGTACCGACGCGGCAACTGGAGAAATATCGGCCGGCAAAAGTTCCGCCAGTGTTGCCGCGCGAATCCGGTCCCGCTGAAAGACGTCCAGTGTAAAAAACTTGGTTTTGTACGTATGCGGGCTTGGTTCCTGCCCAACCAAAGCGCCGCCGGCAAACACGCGAATGCCGATCACGCCGACTTTATACTGGTGGCAAATCCTCACGAGTTCCATATATTCGACATCCACCGACCCGGCGCTCGCGTCTGCGCCGGACATCGGCAGCAAAATATTGAGCGGAATTTGCGCGGAAACAAAGGGACCGTCTTTGACGATCTGCGATACGGATTGCATATCCCCCAAGCCGGTGAATCCGAAATGCTCCACGCGCCCCTCCCGACGAAGTGCCTCCAAGGCTGCCACGACACCGTCGCGACCGAGCACGTCCTGAATTGTGATCGACGTCGGCAAATCGTCGCGCGCGTGAGTGATGGAATTGTGCAACTGCAACAGTGTCACACGCTCAACGCCCAGCCTCGCACAACTCGCCTCGAACGACTCGCGGACTGCCCGACCGATATCGTCGCGGTCTTCGGACATCAGACGCACCTTGGTGGCAATCCGCACCCGTTCGGTCAAGCCGAGTCTTTTGAGCGCAGCCCCCAACGCGGATTCAGACCGCCCGCCGCCGTAAGTTGCGGCCGTATCGAAGTAATCGATCCCCAAGTCCACGGCGCGGGCGATCGTCGCCAATTGATCATCGGTTGCATCCCCGGTCATCAGACCGGAAATCGGCCCCGCACCGAATGAAATCACCGGAACGGTCGTTGTCGTGTTCCCCAGAGTTCGATATTGCACTGTCTATGGCACCAGTGATTTTACGTACCGCAAATCCGTCGCGGATTGATCCAACAATTCCGGAGTCGTCAGTTTTCGGAAACTCGACCCGCCCTTGTATTCGCTGTGCAGCGAGACGACACCGTCGTATTCAATCTCGCGCAAGTGATCCATAAACCGGGGCAAATTCGCCTGTCCGTCGGCGATCGGCACATATTCGGCGCGAAACTGCATCTGTCCTCGCTCACTGCGCTCGGTGGGCTGCCAGCGAAAGTTCTTGATCCCCACCAACGCGACCCAGGGAACAAGCAGGTCCAATCCAATCTCCCAACCGTACAGCCCCCCTTCGACTGTCATATGCATCGGATCGACGTACGCCCCCACATCGTCGGGTGAGAAGTCCTCGAGCAGCAGATACAACGTCGACCCGCCATTGGCCAGAATGTCACCCGAATGCACATGTACGCAGGGCTGCACGTGATATTTGCGCGTGAGTTTGATAATCCGCTCAAGCTTCTTTTTGGCCGCATCAATCTGCTTGGCGGCCGTCCCAAACGGTTCGTACCGCCAATACCCGAGTTTGATTTGCTTCACGCCATAATGTGCACAGGCGGCGACAACCGCTTCGGCATGTGGGCTGTCGACATCGGAGATGGCAGTTGAAGCCATTGGAATGGCGATTTCATGCCGGTCCGCAGTGGCCCGCGCCTAGGATAGGCCCATTTCAGCGTTCTCCGGCGACACGTGCCCACCGGGACGCAGCGTCAAATCGAGACCGTCAAATCCGGCCCGTTTGACCCGGGCACAGACTTCGTCGATTCCCAGATCGGCCAGGTTGTCCGTGAATAGCACGTACTTCATGGTTCACCCTGCGTCTGTCGTCCATAGGAGTTCCGCCGCGAAAGCGACGTGCGGTCATTATGGTCCGAGCCGCTGCCAGACGACAAGTCAGGCCGCTGAGGCCGACCTCATGAAAACTTCACAAACCATTAACACGACCGGTATTGAGCAATTTTGGCGTCTCCCTTATTCTTCCGCCCCAATTGAAAATCACTGCGGGCTGACAGGCTAAAAGCGGGAGTCGTTCGGTCCGCCCAAACTGGTGAAAACCCGCATCCCCATAGCAAAAAGAATCGCTCATCTCGGCTGGGAGAATCGGTGACCGAAAACCATAAGCGCGATCACGGTTCCATCCCGCGCCGCATGAGGCGTTGGCTGTGGATACTGGCCATCTCAATGGGTGGCCTAATCTGGATCGGTTCGCTGCGTCTGCCGGCGGACCTCACGCAGCCCCTCGTACTCAGCCGGCCCGCTCGAAATGCCGCGCTGGACAAAGAGACGCTCAAGATCGGCGTGTTTAATATTCATGGCTGCAAAGGCCGTGACGGCCGGCGCGATGTGGCACGCGTTGCCAATGCGGTCACCGATCTCGACTTGTTGTCGCTCCACGAAGTGCGAGGGGGATATTTTGATAATCAAGCGCACGAGTTGGGGCGGCGGCTGGACATGGCGGCGCTTTTCGCACCGACCGAATGGCGGTGGGGGCGAAACGACTTCGGGAATGGTTTGTTAACCAAGGTCCAGCTGCAGGAAATTCATCAGATCCCTCAGATAGGGGCAAGCGACGCCCATCGCAATGCGCTGCTGACCAGCTTTCAATTCGGCGGCAAGAGCGTGCGGCTGCTCATCGCGCATCTTGATTTGACAACGGATCGCGACCGACAGATATCCTCGATTACTGATATTTTCATGTCACTCAAGTCGCCGGCCATTCTGATGGGTGACCTCAATTGCAAACGCAGCCATCCCCGGATCAAGGAACTCTTGCGAGAACCGGGGGTGCACAACGCACTGTCGGCTTCGCGCGACAACCGGCGCGATTGGATTATCACAAAAGGGTTGACGGCACTCTCGTCAGATGTGATCCGCAATGAGGCCTCGGACCATCCGCTGGTCGTTGCCGAATTGGTGCTCAACCGCGAACCGGAAAGCGACCGTTCCAAGACGTCGAAGAAACGACTGCAGCAGGCAGCAAAAGCTCGTGACAAAAACTAAATACACGGGCAAGCCGCTCGGGTGTGTTTCCAAAAACGGAGTTTTGGATGGCCACGATGACTCGCACGGAAAATCTGAAGCGCGGGGACTATTGTTTGCTTGCCCTGTTCTGCCTGGTCTTGTTCGGCGAGGCGATGTTCAGCGGACGCGGGTTGAGCATTCACGAAAGCGTCCTGCCGCAAAGTGCCCGCGAAATGTATGCCGACGGCGACTGGGTGATTCCCAAACGGGGCGGCGCACCGTGGCTGGAGAGCCCGCCGCTGCCGCAATGGGTAACCGTGGCAATCGCCTCGCTATTCGGCCGTTGTGATTCGATCGCCGTCGTTCGTCTGGGACCGACGCTGGTTGCCACGGCGGTCGTGCTGATGGTCGCTTGGATGGGGACCCGTTTTTTCGGCCGTGGCATCGGACTGTTGAGCGGGTTCGTGATGGCCACCACCTGCCAGTTCCTGCGCTACGCTTGGTTAGCTGAGGATGAGATTTATCTGTGCGGACTCGTCACGCTGGCCGTGACGCTGTTTGTCCGCCTGGAATTCAGCGACGCGCCCGAACAGGCGGAGATACGAGAATCCGCCGGGTTCTTCAGCGGTCGCAGACCGGCGGTTCTCGCATTTTTCATCGCACTCGGCATGACGAATATGGCCAAGGGGCTGATCTTCGGTACGGCCATGGCCGTAATTCCTGCAGGGGCTAATCTGATCTGGAACGCAGATCTTTCGCGAATCAAACGATATCTCTGGCTGTGGGGCTGGCTGGCCTTTGCGGTGGTGATGCTGGCCTGGCCAGTCGCCGCTTACCTGCGCTTTCCCGACGTACTGGACGTCTGGCGGTTTGATTTGGGAGGACGCCTGGACGGCAGTTATCAGGCCAGCGCCGAGCCGTGGTGGTATTATCCGGTCAATCTGCTGTGGATGCTCGCGCCCTGGACGCTGGTGATTCCCGTCGGAATGTGGGCCACGCGCGACGCTGCGCTGCGGACTCGGTATTCCCCCGAACGCTTCTTGTGGTGCTGGGCTCTGTTGGTGCCAGCGGTATATTCGCTGGCTAAGGGCAAACACCATCACTACATGCTGCACGCCATCGCACCTTGGTCCATTTTGGCGTCAGTGGGATTGATCAAAGTCCGTGAGACAATGTTGGCGTGGCCGAAGTCGATGCACAATCCCTTCTGGAGCCTGGGGACAACGGCAGCGCCGATCATGATCGTGATCTGGTTGTTGCGCGAACGCGTTCCGGGGGGCAGCGGCGTTTATTGGCCGGTGCTCGTCGCCTGCCCGTTTCTGATTGTTCTGCTGTCTTGGGCGATTATGCATTTTTCGTCCCGCCGCGCCGCCGGAACGCTGTTTCTGACGCTGGCCGTGGCGTACACCTTCGGGCATTTTGTCGCGAGCCGGTATGTCGACACCCACCGCGTCGATACGCAGTTCCTGACCGCCGTCCGCCAGCAGGTCCCGACGGAAGAGAAAATCCTCGTCGACCTGAATGTCGAAGCTTTGCGGGGTTTCATGTTACTCTTCTACTTGGACGACAATTCGATCCCGCTGCACAACCTGAGTTTTGCCCGCGACGAGCGCATCGACGATCCGGCAGTGTTCGTCCTCACCCGCGCCAGTAAGCGGGCCGAACTGGATGAGTTGGGCACGACTGACGTTGTGATGCAAAGTCCGCACACCGGACGCGAAGTAACCGCGGCGGATCGACTGACACTGTTTCGCCTGACTTATGGCGCCGGCGCGCGGAGCGTCTCAGGAGCTGGCGTGCGCATCTCACCGATGCAAGCGATGTATCGCGCCGAAGGGCCGGTACTGCGATAAGTGCGATGCTATTCCCGTCGTATATGACCGCCAACTTCGAGACGGCCGCGCGATGATCTATGGTCGAAGTGCGACAACGCGAAAACCAATGTGGTCGTAACGCCGTTCCGGTTCGTCGGGCGGACTCCCCATGACGAATCGCCCGGGCGGACACCAACAGAATCTCACTCCGGCAATCTCCCGTACGTCGCCGGGTTTTGCGCCGTCGAATGCGGCATGGACATCCGCGCTTGCTTTTATTGGAGCCGGCGCGGGAGTGCCTGACTGCCCGCAACCGGCAATTCCCACAACCACGAGCAAACATGCGAGTTGATTGCTGTGCATGGACAATTCCTCCTGAAAGAGGAGCGAATCGGAGCCAAATTCGACAACGCGGAAAGCCCGTGGTTTGTTTCCGCTGGAAAATATTTGTTTGCGAACGTTGTGGATGGTAGACTGAGGCAAATTCGTTCGACGCACAACGAACGTACGAACGCGCCACGTGACTCTCTAACCTGTCTGTCACATATCAATTGATGCTTTTCAGCTAATGATTAGACCAAGTTCTCGATCTTAATCAAATCAATTCGGGCCAGCGCTTGTGGCGGGCTGTTTCCCAATTGAAAACCGATCCTATATCTGACCGCCTTTGCAAAACGACGCGTGTGGAAAGCCGATGCTTCGGCCGACTTATCGTATCGCCTTCCAAGGGATTCGTCCCGCGGATATTCCCGCGAATCGAGTTGCCACGTTGACCTATGATTACACTCCTGACATGCACGGGCGATAGGCCGCTACTGTTTCGCCGCCTGGAATCATGGATGAACCGCCAATCGCTGCCGTGGGCGAATTGGATCGTGGTCGACGACGGCACTGTGCAAACCGAGTGTTCGCTGGGCCAGCACCACCTTTCCCTCTCGTCGGGATTGCCGCCAGCGGAATCGTTCGCAAGAAGCCTGCGCGCGGGCCTGCACGAACTTGGTGAAATGCCCGAAACGGAGTTCGTTTTTTTTATTGAGGACGACGATTGGTACGGTCGCAATTACTTGGCTTCGCTAGTCGTTGCATTGATGAAGCATGATCTCGTAGGGGAATCATATTTTCGCTATTACAACGTGTCCGAAAAATCCTATCACTACTGCGGCAACGCCCATCATGCCGCCTTGTGCGCGACGGCGTTCCGGGCTGCGCTGATCCCCGACGTTCTCGCGCTTGTCGACGAGAACGATGTCTTTTTGGATCTTCGGATGTGGCGGCAGTTGAAATGCTCAAAACACCTTCAGCCGACGAGCCATTGCGTCGGCCTCAAAGCCCAAGTGGGACGGCCCGGTTTGGCTTGGGGGCACAAACCGAATGAGTTGCGGCCTGATCGTGAAGGAACTCTTTTGAAATCATGGCTGGGGAGGGACGCACCACAAGCATTGGAGTTCGCCATCAAACAATAACCGCCTCTGCGCTCGAACGAAATCTGCTCACGTCAGCCACGATTTGAACCATACACGTTTTTGCCGATTGCAAAATACGGAAGGCACGATGATCACTTTGGTCACATGTACGGGCGACCGGCAGAACCTGTTTCGCCGTTTGGAGCGATGGATGTTGCGTCAAACGCTGAGCTGGTCGCACTGGATCGTCGTCGATGATGGGAGACAGCCGACGGCATGTACGTTGGGACAGCATTACTTGAGACTCTCGCCCGGTTTATCGCCCGCGGAGTCATTTGCAAAAAACATGGAAACGGTATTGCTCGAGAACGAGCGGTTTGCGGATTCGGAATATGTATTCGTCGTGGAAGACGATGATTGGTACAGCCCTAACTACCTCGCATCATTGACGATTGCGCTGCTGACCGCCGACCTCGTCGGCGAGCCGCACGCGCCATTCTACAATGTGCGGTACAGGTCGTACGCCATCTGTCCCAACGCGCATTACGCCGCACTTTGCGCGACGGCATTTCGCGCGAGCCTCATCAGGGACATCCTGCCTCTCATTGACAGTTCCGATACGGAGTTGGACCGTCGGATTTGGGAGGAATTGGACTGCTCGAAGCGGCTCCAACGAACGCGGCATTGCGTGGGATTGAAAGGCCAAAGCGGACGGCCGGGACTAAGCGGCGGCCACATTCCCGATGGCTTTCGGCCCGATCCGGAGGGCCGCTTGCTAAGGCAGTGGATTTGCGATGATGCACACGAGGTTTTGAACTCGGAAAACTGACGGCTGGGTCCGCCGGTTGAATATCACATGTGGTGTATTTATGACGACGTCGCTTGACCGCCGACGGTTGCTTGATTGGGGGGATGCGCATTGCTCCGCCGAAGCTTCCGAGACGTCCGAGCGGCTTTACCGTGAAACGATTTCGCGGATGCAACATGCCAACCTGAGCAATACTCAACGCGCGCAACTTCAGGCGTTGGCGACCGCGTATGAACCTGAGATTCGCACCGCCGAGCGAACGGCGGCCTTGTCCGAGACACAACAGAAGGCCTGCAACGAGGCTTATGCACGGGTCGCGGCGACTGGCCTGCGCGGCGCCGAGGCACGAAAGCTTCTGACCCGCGCGACGACGCGAACGGACTTTCAGCGCGCGGCGTTTCGCCGCGCAGCGCAACTGCGGCGGGATTTCGATCAGCTCGCCATAAGTGTTTTAACTCCATCGCAACAAGCTGCGTTGCGCGGCGAGCTACACCGCGCCACGACGCAGAATGAGTTTTTGATCTTACAATTTTCGCCGCACGTCGAGGTGCCGCAAGGGTCGTGCCATTCTCCGGACGGTGCCGCACTCTTTGTGAACCTCCCAAACGTGCAGGCAACCGCGGCCCGATATCGTCTTGATCGATGCGTCCCAGCGGTCAAACCGGAATGGCTGGACCGTCTGGCCGCCACGCATCGACGCGCGACCGACAAGGAAATCAAGCTGTTGCGTTCGTTTTGGCAGATTGACGTTCGCACGTTGGCACCGGAGGTTGTTGCTGCGGCGCTCAATGACCTGAATAACCTGCCGGACGTGGAATATGCGTATGCCGTTCGTGCCGCTGAAGAACCCGAAGTCGGCAGCGGCGTCGCCCCGCCGCATGATCCCTATTGCGGTTATCAAGGCTATTTGAATCCTGCCCCCTTGGGCATCGATGCGGCCTCCGCATGGGGATTGACCGGCGGGATGGGAACCGGGGTCGGCCTGATTGATCTGGAACGGGATTGGAATATCGAACACGAAGATCTTGCGGAGATTCTCAATGATCCCATTTACGGGGATCGACAACCGGGCAATCACCACGGAACTTCCGTATTGGGTGAGATCGTCGCGCAAAACAACGGAGTGGGCATGGTTGGCATCGCTCCCGGCGTTGATTATGTCGCTTTGACGAGTCGGTACCATGCGGTCCCGGAAATGACCGAACCACACATCGCCAACGCGGTGCTGGCCGCGTTGTTATTCATGGATCCCGGTGACGTCTTGCTGGTCGAGCATCAAACCGACGATGGTTATCCTGCTGAAGTGGAATTGCTGAATTTCGCCGCGATTCGTTTGGCCGTGGATTGCGGTATGATCGTCGTCGAGCCGACGGGGAATGGAAATCACGACCTGGATGCTTGGGCGCCCTCGGGCAAGGCCCTCTTGAATCGTGGCAGCAGCCAGTTTCGCGATTCCGGGGCAATCGTGGTGGGTGCTTCCGATCCTCTGAACAATCACAATAAATCGGGGGCATCCTGTTACGGGTCGCGCGTGGATTGTTTCGGGTGGGGAAACCACGTCGCGACGACGAGCCACAGTACGGCCGCCGATGTTCTTGACGACGGCGGGGGAGATGACGACAAGAGCTACCGATTACGATTCAACGGCACAAGCAGTGCAGCACCGATCATTGCCGGCGCGGCGCTGCTCATTCAGGGTTTATGGAAACAGAAACATGACCGCGCACTCGATCCAATCGAAATGCGGACGATCCTGTCGGAGCCGACAACGGGAACCCCGCAGGGAAGCTTCGTTCCGGGACACATCGGTGTGATGCCGAATTTGAAAGCGATCATTGAAGCACATGATTTGGGGAAATCGTCTCGATAGGCCCACGGCCTGCCGGGGGGATACGTAGATGCCATTACCGAATTTCCATCTCACTGCGGCAACTGTGCGGTTGCCACAATTCTGAATGTTGCTGTTCACACGTCGACTGTTCATTCACTTTGACAGGAGAAACATCATGTCCCACGAAATCAAAATTGTGGCCGCCGTTCTCGCGAATATCCGCGGTGAGATCTCGATGGATTGTATCGCCGATTCCTTCGGTGTGACGGAATCCCAGGTGCACGAATGGAAGGACGTCTTCCAGGTCGCGGGAACTGTAGCACTGATGAATGCCCTGAAACCCGACGCCAACGGTGCCGAGTCACTCGACATGGGGCCGGCGATGGTGTTGGGCGCGAGTCGCTTTGCGGCGAGCGAACCGACGACATTTCCACCCGGCTGATATCGCCCGTTTCGTACGGACCTCGATACCAAAATCCGCCAAGCGCGCGGCGCGTGGAGACTCCCTATGACTGCACCGCGTCTGACGATCGGCATGGCCGTGTGTGACGACTTCGACGGGATCTATTTCACGCTGACCTCACTGATGATCCACCATGCACAGGCTCTGCAGGACTGCAGCTTCGTTGTGGTGGACAATCATCCCGATTCGCGGCAAGGACGAGCCGTCAAAGCTTGGGTTGCGCGGAGCGTTCCTAAGGGTGCGTACTTTGCGCTTCCCGCCCCCTTTGGAACCGCTCCGGCGCGCAATGAAGTATTTCGGCGCGCCGACGGAGAGTGTGTCTTGTGCATTGATTGCCACGTCCTGCTGGCGCCGGGAGCGATTCAACGGTTGCTGTCGTTTTACGATTCGCATCCGGACTGTGCCGATTTGCTCACAGGTCCGCTGCTTTACGACGACGGAACGATCGCGGCAACCCATCAGCGGGACCAGTGGAGTAACGGTAGTTGGGGGGTTTGGTCGATTGACGAGCGCGGCGTCGACGCGGACGGCGATCCGTTTGAAATCTGGCAACAAGGAATGGGTTTATTTTCCTGTCGTAAGGACACTTGGGTCGGCTTTCATCCCGAGTTCCGCGGATTTGGCGGCTGCGAGTCCTACGTCATGGAAAAATTCCGGCGGCAAGGCGGCCGCGTGCTCTGTTGCCCCTGGTTGCGATGGACTCACCGCTTTCAGCGACCGCTGGGCGTTCCGTATCGCGTCTCCCGCCTGGATTCGCAAAGGAACTATCGCATCGGATTCCGCGAGTTGGGAATCGATCCCGAACCGATGGAGCAACATTACGCCGAACTAGCACAAGCCCCCAGTCGTACTGCATCAGATTCGCAGCCCCCCGAGACCGAGATGTCGATCGGAATTTTCGGCGACGCCCGGCTCGGTTCAGTCAAAATGCGCGGCGAGACGCTGGCGGACCATTATCAAGTTCCGCTGCTAAACTCGATGTCTCCCGGACCGATGCCGCATCGGGATGTCGCCATCGTCGTTAAAGACGGCGTGCCGGCCCTCCGCAACGCGGCGGGCCGCCTCATCTATGATCCGCTTGACGTCTTTTGGGATACCCCGCACGACCTCACTCCGCGCGAATTCTGGCGGCGCAAATACGACCAGTTGCATTTCGACGACATTATTGCGACCAGCCCGGCTTGTGAAGAGGTGATGCGCGACGCGCTTCCCAAATCTGTCCAAGTGCATCTGATTCCCCATCAGTCGGACAATCGCGTTTATCAGTCCTGGCACGATAGCGACGGCCCTGTCGTCTATGCAGGGCAGTCGCAGTTTCTTTCGGATCGATTGGACGTCGTCAGCGCAGCCTGCCGCATGATCGGCAAAGAGCTGGTGGTCGATCGATCCTTCGATGTGCTCAAAGGCGCATCGCTCGCGCTGGCGCTGCGGCTCCCCCCGTATGACACGTCGCTGAATCGTTTCTGCAAGCCGCAAGTGAAAATTGAAAATGCCATCGCTGCCGGTGTACCGGTCGTCACCACCGACTGTCCGGCGGCACTCTCTTTGTATCCCGGCATCGCCAGCGTTCCGGTGAGTTTCTCAGCTCGTCAGCTCGCCGATTCGATGCGCCGCGCCATGGAAAGTCCGCCTCCCTGGAAACCATTTCGGGCCGAAAACTTCATCAGTGCCATCGACCGACTGCTCGGACGACAATCGACGATGGTCTTCACCTGTGTCTACGGCAATTCCGGATTCTTGGTCGATCCTGGCGAACGCGCAGCAGGGGTGCAGTATCTTTGCTTAACCGACAACCCCCGGCTCACATCGAACGTCTGGTCCATCCGTTGGTGCGCACCGTCGAGCAATCCACTCATGCAGGCCAAGCAGCGAAAAATACTGGCACACGAGTCGCTCGACTGCGATTTGTCGCTATGGGTCGACAGCCGCCTTCAGCTTTGCTCCCTTCAACGAGCATTCGAGAGTTTGTCTGCCGACGTCGCCTTTCCTCGGCATGCCGTTCGCGATTGCATTTACGATGAAGCGAGCCACTGCAAATCGATTCGCCGCGGCAATCCCAGCCTGATCGACTCTTCGATTGCGCGATACCGCAGCGAAGCCCACCCCCTCGGCTACGGGCTTTGGGATACGGATATTATCCTCCGCCGGCACAACGAGCCCGCAAAATCCTTCAATAACGAGTGGTGGCAAGAGGTGTCGACCGCGACGCCGCAGGACCAGATCTCGTTACCTGTGATCCTCCGTAGGCTCTCGGTCGCCTTCGAAACATTGCCCAACAATCGCCCAAGCGTCGCTCCGGCGATCCGTTGACAAAATCCGTTGCGCACGTCAATCAGCATTTCTGACAACGCGGAAACCGACGGTATAACTTCGGCGGTCGGTCCGATTCGCCTGCTTGTTCGCTGAGCGCGTAAGAGAGGCCGAATAATCAAACGCGCCCGAGCGGACGGTTCGCTGGCCGGGGTGCGGTTGCTGCTCGACGTCGTCAAAATACTCGTCCTCACACCACTCATAGACGTTGCCATGTACGTCGAATACGCCCCAAGGATTGGGCATTTTGCTTCCGCAGACGCCTGTCTGGTTGGTCCGAAAAACCGCATAACCATCAAGGTAGCGCTCGTTATTGCCGGTAAAGTACTCCGTGGTTGTTCCGGCACGGCACGCTAACTCCCACTCCTCGTTCGTAGGCAGGCGGTAGCCGTTGGCCGACGGGTCCACCTCCCAAGTGTCACCGGTCTTGGTGTAACACGGAGTGCGTTTCTCCCTGCGGCTCAGCCAATTACAGAACAATACGGCATCCTCCCAACTGACGTTTTGAACGGGATGTTCGGGAGACGGACTTCTCGAAGCATCTGCGCCAGGCCAATTGTCCGGCTTCGCGTCGTCGTCGTATTGAGGGTCGTCAATGAATTGCTGAAACATTTTTCGGGAGATCTCGCGGTCGCCAATCAGGAGTTGCGTGTCGGGCCGCGCCACGACACCGCGGACAAGCGGGACAGGCTCGCGCATGTCGCGGCTCGGCGGTACCTTCAACATCGTCAGCCCAATGCTATTGACATCCCAGTCGCGGGAGAAGTTGTGGGGACCAAGCAACTCGGGAAGCGAATGCTGCCATTGGCGCAGGGTCCAATCAGCCGCGCTGTGCGTCCCCGCGTCCGGCATGTCGTGATACCATTGCGCGACCTTCTGAGATGCCGCCGCGAGATCGGCGGGTCGCAATTCGTCCAGCGGAATTGAACCGATTCCCAGGAGCAGTCCGGACCGAGTCGCACCCGCGTCCGCGACACTGATCCGCGCAAGTAGACCATTGACCGATCCATGCCATTGCGGAATCGTGTCGATGAGAGTGACTCTTTCGATGGGGTTCGCGCTGAGTCGCAGCATTTCCTGAGCAGTCGATGTTTGTCCCAGATTCCAGAGCAAGATCGCGATTCGCGCCTTAAGGGGCCAGTTTTCTTGTGACTCCGCCTGCTCGGCCGCCTGGTCCAGCAGCGGATAGACGGTGTCCCGGTAAGGGCTAAGTGCAGTGACAAGGTTGGTGCACTCGTGGCGGTCGGCAAGCTCGATGTTGTCGATCAAAAATTCGACTTGCGGCTCTCCGAATAGTGTCAACAACGTCGCGGCGCGAAACCGTAGTGCCGGATCGGCCTGCACATTGTCAAATCGTCTTCTCAAGTCGAGCAGTGCGTACTCCCTAAGCGGCGTGATGTTCCGAGCGGCATAGGGGACGGCGTCGGCCGGTGCATCCAGGGCGGCATTGACCAGCAATCCTGCCTGCGTTTTTTGGTGTTCGATTCGTTCGCCAATAATGCGGTCCCTCTGTTCGCTGTATAGGAACCAGGCAAACAAGCCGAGCAAGGTCAGAACGAACAAGCGGGCAGCCCACCGTCGGCCGTGGAACTGAGAGGCGGCCTGCATCAATTTGCGTTCGTTCGAATTCCAGCCGGGGGATGCCGTCAGCAAGCGAATATTGGCGAACTCCCACGTCGTCGGGAGCCGCTTGTTGTCCGGCTTTACCCCCCACTCGGCGGCGATGTCCGCCAGACGGAGTTCCGCCCTGCCCCGCATCCGCTCGGATTGCTTTCGCGTCAGCCAAGTTCGTAGGGACGGGATGAGGTAATCATGCGTCAGTTGGTAATATCGCGGTGTTTCCGGGTCTTCCGCATCGGCGGCGATTCCGGCGGTGTCAGCCGGCGTGATCAATCGCCGTTCCCCATCCAGAATTGCGATCAACTCCGCGAACTCGCGGGGCTTGTCCGCGTAGCCAGAAATTTCTTGTAGATCCTCCACGGAGCGCATCGCCCCACGGATATCGGCTCCGGCGCCAGGCAGCATCGACTTGAGCACCCGTCGAATCGCCGCGTCATGCACGCGATACGAAATCGGCGCCGTCTGCGGATTAAATGTTTCCTCCAACATTGCGGCCCCGACCCCTTTGACCCCTCCAAGGTGCTCGAGATTGGCGGGAACCCAAGGCCGCGTTTTCATCATGTCAGCAAACAGAGCCAATTGCACGCAGATCACCTTGTTGTCTTCCACAAGGTCGTCGATCGCGAGCGAAAGGAATTTTTCCTGTAGGCCGGTCAGGGACTCCCCCAATCGTCCGTACGCGCGCCCCAGCGAGGCGAGCACCTTGCGCGCGTGTTCGAGGTCGAAGAAGTCAACCATGCTGCAATTGGCGCCCTCAAGCAGCCGGATCTCCAGTTCCTGAAAGACTCGGTTGACGGAAAGGAAGAAATCGTCTCGGACCATCAAAATCGCTTGGAGCGCCCCGCCATCGCACTGGCGGAGGGCGTCGACGAGAGGAGAACTCTTGGGGTGCGGATGGGCGTGCAACCATTGTTCAAACTGGTCGATCACCAGCAGGATTTTGGGATCGTCCGCGGTACGGCGTTTGCGTAGTTCCCCGCAGGTCTCTGCCAGGGAGGCCCCCGCAGGCAGTGAAGGTACCTGATTCCGAATTCGCAATAACAGCCGCGCCTCGGTGTCATCGCGGGTGGCTTCGATATAAACGGGAAGCACGTCATGGCTCAGACGTGGAAGCAGCCCCGCCTTGACGAGAGAAGATTTCCCGGACCCGGACGGACCGTAAATCAACCCCACGCGAAAGGTTTTGTCGGGATCGCGCTGTTCGATGCGGTTTCTCCAAAACCTAACCGACTCGGGAAGCCCGTCACGGTCACGGGGTCCGGGTAACAGCGCGAGAAAAAAGTTCGCGTCCTCCGCATCGTAGGCCCGCAGTCCCTTGGGAACGATGGAGGGCGGAACGGACGATTGTGACGACACGGACGAGCCGTCCTCACTGGACGATTCCGGGCGATCAAAAAGACCAGAATGGTCCTGGCTCAACCAATTCTGAAGGTCTCCTTGTAGGTCGTCGGCAGTGTTGTACCGGTCGGCGCGCCGCTGCGACAGGCACTTCAGACAGATGCGTTCAAGCTCCCTGGGAATCCGGCGGTCAATCTGCCGGGGGGGCTTGGGATCATGCGTGCGGATGACGTCAAACAGTTCGTCGTGCGTCGACGCCGCGAAGGGGACGCGACCGGTGAGCATCTGATAGAGCATGACGCCGATGGCCCAGATATCGGTCCGCCCGTCCAACAGGTGCGTTTCGCCGCGGACTTGCTCGGGCGCCATCGTATAGGGCGTTCCAAACGGCTGTCCTTCGCGCTGCTGAAAATCACTTTCGCGCATCGCGAGGCCGAAATCCGCAATGTGCGGCTGCCCCACGCGGTCCATGAGAATATTCGCCGATTTGAGGTCGCAGTGAATCAGACCCTGCTGGTGAATGTAACCGACGGCCCCGGCCACCTGGGTCATGATGCGAGCGATTTTCTCAAAGGAGGGGCGAACCTGCGCGCACCAGTCCAATAGCGACTGACTTTCCACGTACTCCTGAACGATGATCGGAACATCGCCCAACTGCTGGACGTCGTAAATGGCGACCAGCATGGGATGCTTAAGTTGCGCCGCGGTTCGCGCCTCAACCAGGAACTTGTCCAACTCC
>CALFYU010000080.1 GCA_937952455.1 uncultured Planctomycetaceae bacterium | reverse complement strand
CACGGGTTGTGGAAGACGCAATTGCTGGAAGCCCCCACGGTGATCGAACGCATTCGCGCGGTCGAACATTTCGCAGAAAGCAAGACCACCGCCGACCGGGAATTACTCAAGCAGGTGTTGGAGCAGGATCCGTTTTACGGCGTCCGCATCGAGGCGGCCGAAGCGCTCGCCAAATCGGGCGGCGATATTTCTCGCGACGCGCTCATTGCCGGACTATCGCAGGAGCACCCCAAGGTCCGCCGTGCCTGTGCCGACGCGCTGGCCAAGTTTTCCCGCGATGAAAAAGTGATCGCCGCGTTGAACGACCGGCTGCAAAACGGAGATCCCAGTTATTACGTCGACGCGGCATTCGCCACCGCGTTTGCCAAAGTGCATGATGAACCGCCGGTCGAGCCGCTGCGGCGCCTGTTGGAGCAAGACTCGCACGGCGAGGTGATCCGTTCGGCAGCGCTGCGGGGTTTGGGGTATTCCACCGATCCGGCGACGCTGGACCTGCTCGTCGAATGGACGTCGCGCTCGAAACCGCGCAGTTGCCGTCTGGCGGCAGTGGAGGGGATCGGGACCTATTTCTCGCGAAACGAAATCCCCAAAGCGGTGCGAGACAAAACTATCGAGACCCTAGCCGGGTACTTAAAGATCGATAACCGGTACGTGCGGGGCAAGATCGTGGAAGCGCTGGGCAATCTGGGCAAGCATGCGGTGTCGACCCGCGATGTCATCGCCACGATGGCCGACCAGGACCCCGACGGGCGCGTGCGAGAGATTGCCAAGGCGGCACTCCCCAAGTTAAGTGCTGATGCGCCGGCAGCGTCGGAAGTCGGCAAGTTGCGAACGGAGTTGGATCAACTCCGAAAGACCAATCAGGAATTGGAAGACCGGCTGCAGAAATTGGAGAGCAAGTAATTCCGCTGGCGAATGACTATTTACTGATCACCGGCCACTAATTCACGCGAGGCTCACATGATACATCTCATCGTCCTGCTGAACGTCAATGACGCGGAAAACGTCGACAAGGTCCGCGAACTACTCACCCAGTGTTGCCGATTGTCGCGGGCGGAACCGGGGTGCGCCCGGTTTGAGGTCTATCACTATAATAACGACAACAAAGCCCTCCTCATCACCGCACATTTGGACTCTCAAGCGGCGCTGGACACTCTGCTCCAACCGCTGGTGAGCCGTGTGCCGCATCTCTCTACGCTGTTGGAGCCTTGATATTACGTCTTCATGCCGGGCCGAACTGACTGGCGAGTCCCTCGCCTTGTCTCGAAAGGTGCGTCGCGACGCGCCCTACATTTGTCGCCGTCACTTTCCAGGATAACGTCCGGCTGTTTTGATTGATGCCGTCTGCTGTTCGACAATTAGACCGATTGAAGTCCGTGCCGCTGTGGGTGGTGCTGGCCGTTGCGCTGTGTCTGGCGGCGATTGTCGGCTTCGTGGACTACGCCGTCGGCGACGCGTTCGATCTGTCGTTGTTGTACGTCCCCGTCATTGCGGCCGTCTGCTGGGTGGTGAACCTGCGTGCGGCAGTGATGTTCGCCGTGCTGTGTTCGCTGATTTGGCTCATCGATGATTTGGTCGCGGCCGAAATGGCACGGCCGGGAATTAACAAATATTGGGAATCCGCCGTACGTTTCTTATTGTTCGTGGCATTTGCGGTGGTTTTGGCCCAACTGCAAAAAGCCTTGCAGAGAGAATCGGAATTGGCTCGCAGCGATTCGCTGACCGGTTTGGCCAACGTCCGCTCGTTCGTCGAACAGGCCGAACATGCCTCAGCGGAAAGCCGCCGTGTGAATAAACCCATCACGGTGATTTTCATGGATTGTGACCACTTCAAACAGGTCAACGACGAATACGGCCATCCGCAGGGAGATGCGCTGCTGCAACAGGTCGCCCAGACGATTCGAGGAGGCCTGCGACGTGGTGACGTCGCGGCCCGCATGGGAGGGGACGAATTCGCGATTCTCTGTCCCGACACCGATGAAGCCCTCGCTCAAAAAATCGGGGAGCGCATCAAAACCGATCTCGACGCCCGCATGCGGGCCGGCGGTTGGCCCGTCACGTTCAGCATTGGCGTCGCCACGTTCGCGACCGCTCCCGAGTCGGTTGCCGATCTGATGCGGGAATCCGATAATCTGATGTACGCCGTCAAACACGCCACGCGCGACGGCCTGCAGTTCAAAACCGTCCCCCGCGCCTCCGAGGTCGCATGATCGCACGGTTCCCCGGTTGTGTACGTTTCGGCGGCAGGTTTTCCTCTATTTTTTCACGTGAGAAGTACAACACATGCTGGCACACAACGTCTTTTTCTCCCTGAATGATCCGACACCCGAAAACATCGACAACTTGGTCAACGAATGCCGGACCTATCTCGATGATCATCCCGGATTGTCGTTTTTCGGCTGCGGCACACTGGTCAAGGACCTCGCGCGACCGGTCAACGACCACGGTTTCGACGTGGCGCTGCACACGATTTTTGAGGATCGCGCCGCCCACGACGCCTACCAAACCGCCCCTCGCCATCTAGAATTCATTGCCCGCAATAAAGAGACGTGGAAGCAGGTCCGCGTGTTCGATTCGCAGGATTGACCGAAACGGCTGCCGTTATGACCTTGGAATTAGCCAATCTGCTTGCCGATGAGGATGAAGCGGTTTATGACATTCTCACCACGGGTGAGGGCCCCGCGGGTAGCCTTCCGCTCAATGACGAGATGCTGCGGCACAGTCCCAGCGGCGACTTGTTCGGGCTGACGCAAAACGCCGGCATGGGTTGGGACCCACAGCAGTTGCTGCGGCCGCAATATTTGATTCTCAGCACGCAAGGCGGGATTCGCGGCGAGGACGGCCGCCCAGTTGCGCTAGGGTACCACACCGGTCACTGGGAAGTCGGCCTGTTAATGCGGGCCGCCGCTGAGCGGTTAGTAGACCTCGAGTGCCTGCCGTTCGCCGCCTACGTCAGCGACCCTTGCGACGGGCGTACACAAGGTACGACCGGCATGATGGATTCATTGGCCTATCGCAACGATGCGGCCATCGTAATGCGGCGATTGATTCGATCTCTGCCGACGCGGCAGGGCGTACTCGGTGTGGCCACCTGTGACAAAGGACTCCCGGCGACGATGCTAGCGCTGGCGGCGCAACACGATTTGCCGTGCGTACTCATCCCCGGAGGCGTCACGCTGCCGCCGACGGTCGGCGAAGACGCGGGTAAAGTGCAGACGATCGGCGCCCGCTTCGCCCACGGCGAGATTTCCCTACAGGAAGCGGCCGAGGCCGGCTGCCGCGCCTGCGGCTCCGCGGGAGGGGGATGCCAATTCCTGGGAACGGCCGCGACCGCACAGGTCATCGGTGAAGCACTCGGCATGACCTTGCCGCACGCCGCCTTGGCGCCATCGGGGCAACCGATCTGGAGGCAAATGGCCCGCCAATCAGCTGCGGCTGTCGTGGCTTTGAAAAATGCCGGGCTGACCATGTCGGACATCCTCACCGATGCGGCCCTGCACAACGCGATGGTCATACATGCCGCCGTGGGAGGGTCGACGAACTTGCTCCTGCATTTGCCGGCGATCGCCTTCGAAGCGGGGCTATCACGGCCCACCGTTGCCGATTGGAATCGCATTAACCGGCAAGTCCCGCGGCTGGTTGACGTGCTCCCCAACGGCCCGGTGGGGCATCCTACGATCCGCGTGTTCCTTGCTGGCGGCGTTCCGGAAATCATGCTGCATTTGCGGCGGCTCAACTTGTTGGACCTGTCCGCAGTGACCGTCACCGGACAAACGCTGGAAGAGGTGAGCGCGTGGTGGGAAAGCGCGAGGCGCGGCGAACGCTGGCGCGAGGAACAGCGCGGCGGCGACGACATCGAGCCGGACGACGTCATCATGACGCCCGAACAGGCCCGCGCGCGGGGCTTGACCAGCACAGTGACCTTTCCCGTCGGGAACCTGGCACCGGAAGGGTCGGTGATCAAGAGCACCGCCATTGATCCAGCCGTCGTCGACGCGGACGGCGTCTATCGCAAAATCGGTCCGGCCCGCGTCTTTCACCGGGAGCGGGACGCGATCGCCGCCGTCAAAGGGCAGACCGAAAATCCGATCCAGCCGGGCGACGTGATCGTGCTGTGCTGCCGAGGTCCGTTGGGGGCCGGTATGGAGGAGACCTATCAAATCACCTCGGCGCTCAAACATCTTTCGTTCGGCAAGGAAGTGGCCGTGATTACCGATGCACGGTTTTCAGGCGTATCGACGGGGGCCTGCATCGGACATGTCGGACCGGAAGCTCTGGCAGGAGGACCGATCGGCAAAGTCCACGACGGCGACTTGATCGAAATTGTGGTCGACCGCGTGAACCTGACGGGTACAATCAACCTTGTCGGACGGGGCGACCAAATGTTCGGAGCAGAGCAGGGGGCCACCGTGTTGGCCGAGCGCGTCCCGCAACAACCTCTTCATCCCGACGAACAATTGCCCAGCGATACGCGGCTGTGGGCACTACTACAACAAGCCGGCGGCGGTACCTGGGGCGGATGCGTTTATGACGTAGACGCGATCGAAGAAACGCTGCAAGCCGGCCTGGAGTCACTCAAGCAAAACCGCAGCGAGTGAAACACGATGAACCAACCGATCAGCTATTCTCCCGATAAAAAGCAAAGATGGCCGATCATCGTACGTTTGCTGGCCTGTGCGGTCGCCGTCTCTTTTGCCGGTGACGGGGGCTTCGCCGGAGAACCTCGCGGGGACATGCACCCCGGCTATCGCATCCTGCGGACGAAGGTTTACCTGCCGCCTGACTTTGACGACGAAGTCTTCGACGCGTTGTGGAAGCAATGGCCCACAGAATTGCGAGACCGCGCCGCTGCGGCGACGCCCGCAGCACGCCGGGAGATGATATTCAACGAATACGGCCTGATGCCCTCGCCCGACCGGTTTGGCGGCGGCAAGGCACTGGGGTATGTCGACGACGGCCGCGGCGGGTGGGTGATGAACTGTTTGACCTGCCACGCCGGCAAGGTGGCCGGTCAGGTGATACTCGGTTTGCCGAATTCGCATCTGGCGCTGCAAACGCTCACCGAAGACGTCCGTGCCACGAAGCTGCTGATGAAAAAACGGCTCTCGCACATGGATCTGGGTTCGCTGTCCATGCCTTTAGGTTCCACTAACGGTACAACCAACGCTGTGATGTTCGGCGTCGCCTTGGAATCGCTGCGCGATGACGATCTCAACGTGCATCTCAACAATCCGATTCCCCCCATGCTGCATCATGACATGGACGCACCGGCGTGGTGGCATTTGAAGAAAAAGAAATGGATCTATTCCGACGGCTTCGTCGCCAAATCGCACCGGGCCTTGATGCAGTTCATGCTGATTCCGCGCAACGATGCCGCGACCTTTAAGAGTTGGGAAGAGGACTACCGGCAACTCCTCTCCTGGATCGAAACCATCGAACCACCGGCGTATCCGTTTGAAATCGACGATCAACTCGCAGAACAAGGCCGGGTGATCTTTGATGCAAATTGCGACGAGTGTCACGGCACCTATGGCGCGGAGGAGACCTATCCCGAACGAATCGTGGCCATCGACGAACTCGGCACCGATCCGCTGCGTCTGCGTTCGCTGACGACGGAATATCGCCGTAAATACGGCCGCGGTTGGCTGGCGGATTATGATCCGACCCGCGTTCGCGAGGATCCCGGCGGATACGTGGCCCCGCCGTTGGACGGAATTTGGGCCACGGCTCCGTATTTTCACAACGGATCGGTTCCTACGCTGTGGCACGTGCTGCACCCCGATCAACGGCCGCCGGTCTGGCGGCGGAGCATCGACGGCTACGATACGAAACGAGTGGGAATCGCAGTGGGCGAATTCCGAGATGCCCCCGAAGATGTGCAGTCACCGCGGGCGGCACGTAGGATTTTCGATACGCGGCTTCCCGGCAAGAGCGCCGCGGGGCATCGATTTCCGGACAAGCTCAGTGAGCCGGAACGGAAGGCTGTGCTTGAGTACTTGAAGACATTGTAGCGCCATCGTCCAACATCGCCCGCCCCTCACCCCCGGTCCCTCTCCCTCTGCAACAAATTGCATCTGGTAGAGATTCGATGCTGCAACTTAGC
>CALFYU010000079.1 GCA_937952455.1 uncultured Planctomycetaceae bacterium | reverse complement strand
GCGATCTTGCGCGGTCCAATCGCAGATTATCGCGTCAAAGCGGTTCGGCCCGCAGGACCAGCAAAAAACCCGCGATGCCGGCCAACAGGGCGTAGTGGGGGTTGGCAACTGTTGGTGGCGATTGCACAATGAACTGTCCGGTGCGGTCAGTACCCCAAGGGCGAGGGCTTCCCCGTCACCATGCGGAATTCGCAGCCGGCCCTACTTTGCTATGTTCTAGTCGAACCGGTCGCAAATAACATCCCACTAGCGCAAGGGGCATCGATGGACTCGGAATTCTGGGCGAAAGTCGACGCTGCAACGAAATATGTTGCCAATCGCTTCATCGAGCATGGTGGCAAGAAATTTGAAGCTGACGTTTTGATCAAAGAATTTAATCTACAAAAAACCAACGACCCCGTCCTTTTAACGCTGATTCAATTAAAGAGGTTGAACAACGTCAATAATAAGACGGCGATAGCCGATTCAACGCCAGTTGCGGCCGCTCCTCAGTCCGTGATCGATGCTCGCGAGATTGACCACCCGGACGTTGTGAATCGCGTAACTAATTACGCAAGGAAACACAAAATAATTTCCGGACTGCTGATCGCAGTCATCGTGGCCAATCAAATTCTCAGCTTGGCCAACGGAATCAAACGCCTGTGGCCAGAGCCCACGATTGAAATTCCCCAAATACAAATGATTGACCGATGACCAGGTATGATCGGCAGGGCGGCCCAGAAAGATTCTTACTCGCCCGACAAAGTCAGCAAGCTATCGCGGAAAAATAGTGGGGGCAACGCAAAAACCGCCCTCGACTGCGCCGTCCCGAAAGAAGAATCGTTCGGAGCCACCATGCCGAGTTCACGGCAGCGTCTGCGTTGCATTATTTTATTCTGTGTCGTTGCGGTATCCTCTCTTCAAATGGACAATCCAATTCTGCAGGCAGCCTGTGTGAGTTAATGATGTCCTCAAAATATTCAAACCGGCCGTCATTCGAGACACTCGACGCTGCACTGTCGTTTATCGAATCACAATTGAACGAAGGCAACGCGACGGAGCTCTTCAATGCCTGCGTGGACGATCGTGCCACCGATTTCATGCGGCCACTCATTTTTGAGCGCCTTCAGGCGATTCACGCCGATAAAAAGTTAAGCTCTATGTATCTAGATCGTTCTCCGCCGCTGACGTTTCCCGCAAACGACAAGAGGCTCAAGCTAGGTGGGCATGATCAGGAACTGGGGCATATTCATATCGACTTTCAGAAGAGGGGGTGCCGATGGCAGTTGGCTTCGATCTGGATGTGCCGTTGAATTCTAGAATTCGAAGTCATGTCGGCACCGAGGGCTGCTCCGCCCCGAAAGCGGAATCGTTCGGAGCCCACCAAAGTCGGTGACAACTGCCAAAATACTGCAGAATAGTCTCTGATATGAGCGAACCTCGTCAAAATGGATTTTGTATCCTTCCCTTCGCGCCCGACGGCGCGCCCCTCGGAAAGGGGTTTTGGGAGTTTGACAGGCTGTCCGGTCGATGGATCGATGCCTGTTCAGCGTTTCTGTTGTCGCACGGTCCGTCATTTAAGGCGTCGTGGGGACAAGAACTTGAACATATCGTAACAACGCTGACGTCAGATTCTGGAGCCGGGCTGGCAACATTCTATGTTCGTGGAATTCCAGCTTTATCGACCTTGTATGTCTCAGGCAAGAACAAAGACACCGACAGCGAAGTTCTAGAGATGTTTATTCGTTCGATGCAAAGCACGGAATTTGCGCGAGGCGATTCATCAGCGTTTGAATCGATTCGAAATATTGCTGAGCGTCCTCTCACAGCTGCTGTCGTCTGGGAGTCAGATGCCCTGTCAGACGATGATCGAGACTTGCTAAGAGAACTGTCGACGCACTTCGCAGCGGCAATGTTTCTCGCAAACGAATCGGGCGAGTAGTGGACACAAAGTCCCATGGCTGCACCGCCTGCCCAACAAAAAAACGGCCGAACCTCATGTTCGGCCGTCTCGCTTGATGCCTCGTGAATCCGTTCACGCGTTTCCGCTTGTCCCAAATTACGCCGCGTGGCGCAGTTGCAAAAAGCCCCGTTGTTCGCCTGCCTTGCAGGTCGACAGGAATTGTTGGAAGACTTGCATGTCCAGCGCCGACGACGTTTCGCTCTCGGGGTGCCATTGCACGCCGACGCAGTACCAATCATCCAGGATCGATTCGTACGCTTCAATCACGCCGTCCGGAGCGGTGGCGCTCACGCGGAACGGCGTCGCCAGTTGGTCGACCGATTGGTGGTGCGAACTGTTGATGCGGATTTCGCCGGGGCCGTAGATTTCATCCATCCGCGTGTTGGGGACGATCTCGATGATGTGCCGCAGATTCTTCTCCACCGGATCAAAGTGGTGCAGCGGGCGGGGATAGGCTTCGGGAATGTGCTGATAGATCGTGCCCCCGCAAACGACGTTGAGCATTTGCATGCCGACGCCGATGGCCAGCGTGGGGATGCGGCGTTCGTAGGCGATTTTGCACAAGCGGCGGTCAAAATCTTCGCGGCGGGTCGGCATCGCCCGCGTCGTGGGGTGCGGCTCCATACCCAGCCGCTGCGGATTCATGTCCTGCGTACAACCGGCCAGCACCAGACCGTCGACTTGATCGAGAAACTGGTTCAGGTCCGCATCATCGGCAAACGGCGGCAACGGCATCGGCAGACCGCCGGCAGCGGTGATCGAATCGTAGTAGCCGGTGTTGAACCAGGAGAGCGGATGGGCTTCTTTGCGGGCGGGGCGAAAGTCACCGTTAAACGCGATGGTCGGTTTCTTGGACATGTCAATTTCCTCCCTGAATGGAACACGCTGTTGCGTGCGCGCACATCATGTACGCTGCGAAAAGGGGTTGGGGCGACGCCGCTGCAAGAGGCCGGCAGTGGGCACAGGGCGTAAAAAAAGCGGCAGGATCTTCGGCGGCTGCTGCGGTGCCGATTCTGCCGTCAAGCGACGCGTGATTCACTGAATATTGCAAGGATCCATCCTTCCAGTGTTGTCTCGCAGCCGATCCTTCGACTGCGAGGCGGATATTACGCGATGAAAAACCGGTTGTAAAGCGAATGGTCCATTTTGTGGAAGTTTGGACTTGAATTCCCACATCTTGTAGCTACGCCGGGCGGTTGTTGCACAAGTTGCGACCACAGCATGGAACGCGCTGCCCCCGGCATGTTAAAATAACGGCCGTGATTTGCCCGTTTTTTGCATCTCAAATAGCACCGGAATCGCGAAAACACGATGCCCACCCTACCCCGCCCTACCCTGCGAGCCGTTGGCCTTTGTTTCGCCGTCCTCATGGCGCTCGATAGTGCGTCATTTGCTCGCGGCGACGAAGAAAACCCGGTCGCCCCCCGCCGCCCGGATGTCCCCCCACAGACCGCCGCGATTGAACTGACGAATCCCATCGACCGCTTTCTGCAAGCGACCTATGCAACGGAAAACGTGGATGCCCAGCGCGTGGTTTCCGACGAAGTTTTTGCGCGGCGCGTCTATGAAGATTTGATCGGTCTCTTGCCGACGGTTGAACAGCTGGACGCATTCACCAGTGACACGCGCCCCGACAAACGCCGATTGCTCGTGCAGAATTTATTAGCCGATCGCCGCGCCTATGCGGAGCATTGGATGACGTTCTGGAACGACGCGCTGCGCAACGCCTATCGCGGGACGGGGTTCATCGACGACGGCCGGCGGCAGATCACCGGCTGGCTGTTCGCCGCGCTGTATGACAACAAGCCGTACAATCAATTCGTGCACGAGTTAGTCAGCCCGGTCGATGGTTCGGAGGGCTTCATCAAGGGCATCATCTGGCGGGGCACGGTGAATGCCAGCCAACGGAAGGAGATGCAGGCGGCGCAGACCATCTCGCAGGTGTTCATGGGCACCAACATGAAGTGCGCGAGTTGCCACGACAGCTTCATCAACAGTTGGACGTTGGATGACGCGTACGGACTGGCGAACGTCTTCGCCGATGAACCGTTGGAGACGTATGAGTGCAATAAACCCAACGGCGAGTTTGCGACGGTGCGGTTCTTCTTTCCGCAGTTGGGCGACATCGACGGCAAAGCGCCCCGCGAGGAGCGGATCAAGCGCCTGGCCGACGTGATCACCGGCCCGGAAAATGGGCGTCTGACGCGGACAATCGTCAATCGCTTGTGGGCGATCTTCTTCGGCCGCGGTTTGGTCGAACCGGTCGATGAAATGGAAAACACGCCGTGGAACGCCGATCTGTTGGATTATTTGGCGGCGGACCTGGCCGATCATGGTTACGACCTCAAGCGGACGATGGAATTGATTTGCACGTCCCGCGCGTATCAGCTCCCCTCGGTCGGCTTCCCCAGCCCGGAGCAGACGGACTTCACCTTTCGCGGCCCGTTCGTCAAACGGATGTCGGGCGAACAGTTTCTGGATGCGGTCTCCGCACTGACCGGCGTCTGGCAACCGGCGACGGGCGAAATGCTCAAGCGAGACGGCCGCGGCCAGGGAGGACAATTGACCGCCGTCGCCCAAGTCTTGGGAGAACGCTTGCGCAGCGAGTATCCGCTGCACGCCCATTGGATTTGGAACACCCCCGACGCCGCCCAGGGCGTGCCCGGCGGAACGCTGCATCTGCGGCGGGAGTTTGAATTGGATGCACTGCCCGAAACGGCGCACGCGGTCGCCGCGGCCGACAATTCGTTTTCGTTGTTCGTCAACGGTAAGAAAGTCGCCGCCGGAGACAATTGGCAGCAACCAACCGTTGTGGATCTCGCGCCGCACCTGCAGGTCGGCCGCAATCTGATTGCCGTAGCGGCGGTCAATGCGGTGCAAATCGGAAAAGAGCCGCAATCCCCCACGAATCCGGCGGGGCTCGTGATGCACGCGGATCTTCGCATGCCCGGCGGAAAGAATATCGTGATCGAGACCGACAGCACATGGCTATGCACGCCGGAGTCGCACAGCAATTGGGAACGGCTCGATTTTGATCCGCAGGGTTGGGAAGCGGCCGTGGAAGTCGCCGACGTCGACGGCGGACCGTGGAACGCGCGGGGGAATCTGGTCTCCGGACTGGTCATCGCCGACAGCCGGATTCGCGCCGCGATGGTGATGGACGACGCCCTCACGCGGGCTTTGGGACGCTCGAATCGCGAACAAGTCGTCACCCGTCGCCAATCGGTGGCGACCACGCTGCAGGCCCTGGAACTGACCAACGGCGGCACGCTGGATGCCGTATTGAAACAAGGGGCCGAAAACTGGTTGAAGCAAACACAGGCAGACACCGCGGCAATCGTCAACGGGATCTACGCTCAAGGCCTCGGCCGCGCCCCGAACGCCGACGAAGCCGCCTTGGCCCGCGAATTGGTCGGCGAGAAGCCGTCGGTCGCAGGCGTGCAGGACCTATTGTGGGCCGTGGTCATGCTGCCGGAATTTCAGTTGATTGAATAAGAATCGAACCATGGTAGGGTCCGCAGTGCGGACCTCAAACCAACCCTGATTGCCCATAAATGGTCCGCAAAGCGAACCCTACGGGTGGTCGCGAGACTGTGAGTCGAAAATCCATGCACATCAACAACACCCCCAACCGCCGCGACTTCTTGAAAACGGCGTCGGCCGCCACGTTGGCGGCGCTGGCTGCCGGCGAACCGACGTTGTCCTGCGCCGCTGATGGTGAGACACCCGTCGCGAAAGCCGATGCGGTGATCGTGCTCTGGATGGGGGGCGGGATGGCCCACACGGAGACGTTCGATCCCAAACGCCACACGCCGTTTCGCAATGGGCTGCCGGCGAATGAAGTCCTAAGCACCTTCCCGGCGATCGACACGGCCGTCGACAACATCAAGATTTCCCAGGGGCTGGAGAACATTGCCTCGGTGATGGATCGCGGCACGCTGTTGCGCTCGCATTACTTGGCCGACTTGGGAAAGATTCTGCATTCGCGGCATCAATACCATTGGCATACCGGCTACGAACCGCCGCTGACGGTGGCGGCGCCGCACCTCGGCGCCTGGATCGCGTCGATCCTGGGACCCAAAAACCCTGCCGTTCCGCCGTTCATCGACATCGGTCAGCGCTACGAAGGAAACGGCGAAGCGGAGGAACTCAAGGCATTTCAAACGGCGGGAATCTTAGGCAGCGAGTTCGGCCCATTCCGCGTTCCCGAGCCGACGCAGGCGGTCGAAACCGTGCGCCCGCCGGCCGGCATGAGCCTCAAGCGGTTTCGCGAGCGCTACACGACGTACCGTAAACTGCTCGAACAAAGCCCCGTCGCCCGTCACGGCAGCGACTATCAGCGCGAATCCTTGTTGCGGTCGTTGGACAACGCTTACAAGCTGCTCGATTCGCCGGCGGCACAGGCGTTTGATCTCTCGCAGGAGCCGAAGGAGAGCTACGCCCGCTATGACACCGGCCGGTTCGGCTTGGGGTGCCTGCTCGCGCGGCGGCTGATCGAACAGGGCGCGCGGTTTATCGAGGTCACCACCGAATACATCCCATTTCTCGGCTGGGACACGCACGATAACGGGCATACGCGGCTGGTCGACATGAAGAAATCGATTGACGCGCCGGTCGCGCAGTTGGTTCTCGATCTCGAACAGCGGGGATTGCTCGACAGCACGCTGATCATCCTGGCCAGCGAGTTCAGCCGCGACATGCTGGTCGAAGGCAAACCGGACAATCCGGTCGCCGACCAGGTGGCCCAGCCCGACACGATCGAGGAACTGAAATTTTATGGCATGCACCGCCACTTCACGGGTGCGAGCAGTGTTTTGATGTTCGGCGGCGGCGTGAAGAAGGGTTTCTTGTACGGCAAGACAGCCGAGGAACGTCCCTGTACGACGATCGAGAACCCCGTCTCGGTCACCGATCTGCACGCAACGATCTATCGCGCGCTGGGCATCTCACCGAAACACCAAGTCACGATCGAACAACGCCCCTTCTTCGTCACCAAAGACGGCCACGGCGTGCCGGTGACGGAGCTGTTGGGATGACCGCAAAGTTGGCGCCGACGGAGCACAGCGGAAGAAATTCGAAATCCGAAGCACGAAATCCGAAACAAAAACGAAACCCAAAATTCCAATTTTTTAAACTAACCTCGTCCGGCCGGCGGAACTGGGTTTTTGGCTCCATGAAGCTCTGTTTCGATCATTCTAATTTCTTGATTGGTATTTGTTTCGGATTTCGAAATTCGGATTTCGAATTTTTCGGAAACCCGAAGGCCCTGAACAAAAGCCGCGCCCATGACGCTTCCCGAACACGCGATCTGCTCCGTGATGCTCGCGCAATTCGGCATTCGGCAGCGGTTTGGTTGGCAGGGGGTGGGCATGGTGGCGTTGGCGGGGATTGCTCCCGATGCGGATACCGCGGCGAAACTCGTCGGTGATGAGCATTTCTGGGAGTTGCACCATGCGGTCGGGCACAACGCGTTCGCCTTGGTCCTCCTCGCCGTCGCGGTCTCCGGTCTGGGGAGATGGCTATTGGGCCTGCGGCCGTGGGGCTATTTGTTCCTTTGGTGCCTGATTGCCGCCGCGGCGCATGCGCTGACCGATTGCCTATATTGGTTCGCCGTCAAACCGCTCTGGCCGCTGGGGGACGCGGCCGTGATGTGGGACGTCCTGGAATACCTGGACTTGATCGTGCTGGCGATCTGGCTGACCGGGGCCGTTTGCTTATGGAAGTGGCCACAGCGCGGAGTCGTGATCGCCGTCATCACGTTGGGGATATTCACCGCCTACGTGGTAGTGCGCGCAGTGACCCCTGGGCCGACTGGAACTCTTAAGTTCCTGACCGGCGGTTGGATGTATGACATCCCCGAAGGGACGCCGGGATTCGGCTGGTGGTGAGAGGTGCGACGTTTCGACCAGCGAGGCGAGATTCGTGGAGGGAATTTCGCCTGAATCTTCTTTCGGGCGACGTTCTCCGCCCGCTACAGCGCCACATCCAGCGAGTCTTCGAATCGTTGAGCGGACACCTCGCAAATCGTAACCACCGCAGCCGTCGGTGGCTCGGTTACGCCGGTCGCCGGTTGTGATTTTTCATGCGGCGCAGCCGTCTTCAATTCGCTCCGCAGGATCGGAATGTCGCGAGGCGCCTCGATTCCGATTTTGACGGTGTTGTTCCCCGCCTCGATGATCGTCACGCGGATCTGACCGCCGATATCGATGCTTTGATTCTTTTTCCGTGATAGCACCAACATTACTCGCCCTCCTTGAAGATTTCGATGCGATTTTTAAGTTTCCGGGACGCATCGGTGTCCGGTCAATAAACGTAGATAAAACGCCAAGCCTCCCACGCAAAATCAGCGCAGGTCGATCATCAGAAGCGGATGCAGCGTCAGTGGGGAGGAAATCAAGGTAGGTGGGAAGCTTGGCGGTAAACTGTGCTCTGTGCCGGGGACTGCGCGAGCGTCATGCCGCGCATCTCCAATACGCCGCTCAAGCGGTAGGAGGGGGCAGTCTACGCGATTTTTAACGGTTGTCAAGCGGACGCAATTCAGAATTCCAGCCTGAATCGAACATGCCCCGGGCCAGCACGCCGCGCTGGCACGGACGCGTCGCAGATGGTGTAACGTTTTCTAGTATAATGGGTTGTGTTCGGTTTGCTTCCGCCGTCAGCCGGCCACGGCGCGCCCGTCGGAGGCATTTGATCCGCAGGAGACCGACTTCACCGCCACCGCCGCTTCATCCGGCCAGCGGATCGCGCACAGGACCGTCAGATTGAAGAAATGCATCCCACCCAGAATCACCATCACCCAGCCGACTTTGTGGCTAAGCAGTTCGATTGACGTCAGCAGGCTGTCCGCCGTGCCGCCGTAGCGAATTCCCAGGCTGACCAACGCAATGTTTGTCAGGTAATAACCGACCAGCAGCAGGTGATTCACCGCGTCAGCGGTGCGAACGTTGCCGGCGAAGATGTCGATCAAGAACAGCCGCCCGTGCTTGTGCAGCCGATGTCCCACCCAGACGGTAATCAGAATGCTGAAGGTCAAATAACAGGCGTGATTCCAGGCCATGATCATAGCAGGACTCCCGCGAATAAAACGTAGGGCAGGCTCCCGCCTACCCCAGATGACGTTGATGCTGACCGTTCATTTCGGCAGGCGGGAGCCTGCCCTACGATCCAAACCGACTCAATCAACAGCTCGGTTGTTCACGGCGTACCGGCGGACGCCCGGGCAGCGGCTCGCCGTAGCGGTGGTTTTCGAAGATCGGCTCTGCGGCGGCGCGGTTGTTCTTCCGCATGCCGGTGAACACGATCAGGATCAGGAAATGCATGCACCCCAGAGCCAACAACACGCCGCCGATTTTTGTCCCCAATAATTCAATCGCGGTTTGTACGTTGGTGGCCGGCGTGCCGTATTTCAGCGCCAAGCTGATGAAACCGAAGTTCACCAGATAGAAGCCGACCGTCAACAGATGGCTGATGGCGTCGGCCAATTCGGAGTGCTGATTTTGGCCGTCGGTGACATACACCGTTCCGTTCTTGCGCAACGTGCGGGCCACCCAAATCGTGATGCCGCCGCAAACCGCCAAATACGCCGCATAGGTCCAAACGATAGTCGTCATGAGCGAATCCCCCGCAGGTGGTGAAAGATTGATTTCCGGGACGCGCTTATCGGTGAGCCTTGCGTCCCGGCGTTTCAACCGGCGGGAATCGGACAGCTTAACGGGGTTTTCGCAGCAGCGGGTTGGAATTGGGAAATTGACAGCTAGTCCGCCGAATCGTAGCGGTGCGTGGGAACCGGTCGCCCGGGGCGGAAACTTTGCGTCTGACGAAACTCGGCGTTTGCATCGTGTTTTTGGCAAACGTCGGCGACCGCTTGTTTGACGTGCTGTTCCAGGATCACCGGGTCGCAGGCAACGCGGGCATTGACGATCAAATCGACCGCTTTCACCCGGCAATTCGACGGCAGAGACAACTCTGGTTCGTTCTCGCTGCTGATCAGGTTGGCGACACCGAAGAATCCCTCCCACAGGCCGATGGTCTTGAGGTGCGCCGTCTCAGCGTCCGCTTCGGCCAGCGAGTCACGAAGCTTCGTGACGACGTCCAGCAGCACTTCGTCCAACGCAAACTCACTGTTGGACGTCATCAGCAAGCTGCTGTTCAGCCAGCCCAGCTCCGCTTCGCCGTCGGCATAGATGTCGTAGTCGATGTCCAACACCCGCCGTCCAAAGTCCCCCTCTTGCTCCAGCAACTCGACCAATCGCTCAAAGCCGTCGCCCGTCTTGGCCGACATCCGCAACAGCGGCACGTGGGGATGATGCTCGGCGACTAACATCGCCATCTCTTCGACCGCGTCACTGGAAAGTTCATCGATGCGATTGACGATGATCGCATCGGCCTCTTCGAGTTGTTTTTTCAGAATGTAGGCCGCCTTGGGGGAGAATCCCGCCCGCTGTTCGTTGCGGAGAATCCGCCGCCCGTGGCTGGGCTTGAGAATCACCGCGTAGGGCGCGATGCTGAACTCCGCTTCATACATCCGCTTGATCGGTTGAATCACCGTCGCCACCAAATCGGTGCAACTGCCGACCGGCTCGGCGAGAATCACGTCAGGAACCTCTTGCGTTCCCAGCCGCTCGATGGTTCCCATCAACTCATCGAAGTTACAACAAAAACAGGCGCCGGCGACTTCTCCGACAGAATAACCTTGCGATCGGAGCGTGTTCGTATCAACCAGATCGGTGGCCTGATCGTTGGTGACGATGCCGACTGTCTTGCCCTGGTCCATGTAATGCTGTGCCAGGCGGCCGAGCGTGGTGGTTTTGCCCGCGCCGAGAAATCCGCCGACCATGATAAATCGAATTTGGTGAGACATCGCGCTCTTCTTTTCGTGGAAATGCCAAACTGAGCAGCCGTGTGCGGCCGATTGACAAGAGAGTGCCAACCGCCCATTTTAGGGCTTGAGGGGCCTCGAACCAATCCATCGCGACGGTTGTCTCATGAATTCTCAAAATTCCAATCGCCCGGCGCTGCTGGGCGGCGAACCGATTCGACCTCAGGGGCCTCCGCCGTGGCCGCCAGAAAATCCCTACGTTGCCGCTGCGATTCAAGCGGCGCTGGCCGACGGAACCTGGGGCCGCTATTACGGTCCACACACGGCCGAGTTGACGCAGCGATTGGCGGAATACCAACAGCGTGATTTCGCGGTACTCACCTGTAGCGGCACGGCCGCCATCGAGTTGGCGCTGCGTGGCCTGCGGGTGGAACCGGGCGATGAAGTGATCCTGGCGGCTTACGACTTCGGCGGGAATTATCAGGATGTGCTCATCGTCGGCGCCACGCCGGTTCTGGTAGACGTCGATCCCAACAACGCCAACCTCGACCCCGCCCCGCTCGAAGCGGCCTGCAGTGAAAAGACGAAGGCGATCCTCGTCTCTCATTTGCACGGCGGCATAGTGCCCATGCCGGCGGTGATGGAATTCGCCCAGTCGCGGGGAATCGCCGTGATCGAAGACGCCTGTCAGATGCCCGGGGCACGCATCGACGGACGCTGGGCGGGCAATTGGGGAGATGTCGGCGTGTTCAGTTTCGGCGGCAGCAAACTCTTAACGGCCGGCCGCGGCGGAGCGGTCGTCACCAGCCGTGCCGATATTGCGCAGCGGATTCGCCTTTATAACCAGCGCGGCAACGTCGCTTATCCACTTTCGGAATTGCAGGCGGCGGCGCTCATCCCCCAATTGGAACATCTCGATGCGTGCAACGCTACGCGGGCGGCCAACGTCGACGTGTTACGTGAAAAGCTGGCGGAGTTTCCCCGCCTCGTGCCGTTTCAAAACACCGTCACCGAATGCGAACCGGGATATTACAAACTCGGTTTCTGGTACGACGCCGACGAATTCGGCGGCCTGTCCCGCGATACGTTCGTCGCCGCCATGCGTGCCGAGGGAATTGCCTTCGATGCCGGATTTCAAGCGCTACACGTAACGCACAGCACCCGGCGCTATCGGACCGCCGGCGAATTGCCGCACGCCACAGCCGCCCACGATCGGATTCTCGTTTTACATCATCCGGTACTCTCGGGCACGCCGGATGACATCGAGGAGATCCGCCGCGCGCTCAGGAAGATTCAAGCGCACAGCGCCGAGCTAGTTGCGCACCATGAATCGTAGGGCGTCGCGACGCACCTATCGGCGTAT
>CALFYU010000078.1 GCA_937952455.1 uncultured Planctomycetaceae bacterium | reverse complement strand
AACGTCCGCCGCTTTGGCTTTTTGGCCGAGTTGTTGCCAACCGATCTCCGCTAACGGGGGAACCTTGAGGAACAGGACCGTGCGGCCGACAGCTTCCAACTGATCGATCTGTTGCGTGGCGTCCTCGAGGTTTCCCATGCGGGCGGCCGCTTCAGCCGACCAGCGCCGCGCGAACGGCTTGCGGGTGCGGGGCACGCGGCGGGCGGCTGCTACCAACTCCCTGTAGGCCTTGGCTTGAATTTCTGCCAGTGCCGGTCCCTGGTTCTCGACTTTCACCTTGTCGGGATCGGGCTTGTCTTTGTCCTGCTCCTCATCAGGCGCGGCGTCGTCGGAATTCGTCGGCACGATGGCGATCGGCTGATCCGCATTGCTCGGCTTGGACCTGCTGAAAAACAGGAAGTACCCTCCGATTCCCAACCCGATCACTACCCCTGCGATCGCCCCGTAGGCCCACACCGGCAGCCCGGTGGATTCCGGTTTTGCATCCGTGTCCTTTTTCTCAATTGCCGGCGCCGTGAATATAGGCACCATGCAATGCGGGTTGTGACATTTGACGTCGTGACCCGCCGCTTTGACCGGAATGTATCCCGGCGCCTCGCACATCGCACAGACGAACAGATGACTGCATCCCTTGGCCGGTTGCTTGCGCACCGGAAACGCCCGCTTGAGCGCTTCCTGGTCCGTTGTGATCATCTCATCGGGATTAATCTCTTTTTCTTCAAAGAGTGCCCCCGTCCGCTTCGGTCGCTGCTTTTCCGTCGAAGCGGTATCGGATTTCGCCACCGGTGCAGTGTCGGACTCGCTCGCCGGTTTGGCCGGTGTTTTTTTCGTGCTTGCGGAGGCCTTGTTGCCGGTCCGCGGCGCACTCATCGACGACCCGCAAAACGGACACTCCGCCGCGTCGTCATCTAGTACCGATTGGCCGCAACTAGGACATGTGGGCAGATCCATGAAACTCGATTCCTGTCTAACAACGAAAAGCGCCTGCCTGCCGGACGCCCGGGGGAGCAAAGCCCAACCTGCCCCGCGTCGGCATTGGCACCGCTTGATTTGAGAGAGATTGTGTAGGGTGTTTGCGAAAGGAAATGGCCGCCTCTACCATCTCAAACGCCCTTTTCCCCGCGATCTTCACTGTTCAAAGGACAGTTGCGCCAAGAATAGCACGAACCCAACCTCACCTGCCAGTGCTGTTTAGGGCGATTTGCACGGTCATGTCCGTTGTGCGGATACACCGGCGGCGCCGATCACGCTACGGCGATTGGGGAACTCACGCAGAAGGGAAACTACGACGTGACGGATGAATGCATTATTCGATTCCTCGAACGCAAAGTCCACCGGAAAACAACGCGCCGGGTCATTCGCGGTTGTCGCTGACCCCGGTCGAGAATCCCTCGATCCGGTTCCCCTCCAGTTTTAGATCCTTGATCTGCTTGCCGATTTGTATCCCCACCCGCTCCCCGGGGCCGCGCGTTTCCCGGATGTCGTTGCCGCTGATTGTGATCGCCTCCAATTGACCCTGCAGGTCGACTCCGATTCCCTGCTCCTCGCCGCTGTCGACGATGCGATTATTCACCACGGTATTGCGGTGCGGCGCAAAATTCTTGCCCCGCTCATCAACCCGGAACAATACGCCGACCTTGCCGCTGTGCAGAATGTCATTATCGCGGATCAGGTTGTCCGTGTCGCAATGCCCGATGGAAACACCATAGTTGGCGTTGCCGTCGATCCGGTTCTTTTCACATAGGCCGTATTTGACACCCCAACAGAAAAACACGCCGATTCCGTTCCGCTCCAGTTTGTTGCCCACGATCACGGGCCGCTGCGAACCTGAACCGGGGTGCAGTCCCAGATCGGCGTTGTCGTGGCTGTGGCAATTCTCGACCACGACGTCATGGCAAATCTGCCAACTGATCCCATCGCCGTTGTAGTTCCGGGTTTCGACGTTGCGAAATGTGAAGTTCTTGCAATCCTGCAGAAAAATGCAGCCGCCGTAATTGCCGTTGAAGTTCTCATTGTTCTCGCGGTTCCCGTCGAACGTCAAGTTTTCGATCACGACGTTCTCAACATGTTCCCCCTCAAACAACGGATACAGCGCCGCTGCCGTGGGTCCGCCGGATAACCAAACGTTCTTGCGCAACGCCTTGTCGAGCTTGAAACGATTCCCCGACCGGGCCACGAACGTCCGCTTGAGCACGTCCTCTGCCCCGTTATCCGGGTTTTTCGTCCGCAGGCAGACGCCGTCTCCCACGCGAAAACCATGTCCGGCGGCCAACGTGACTTCCTGATCGTACCAATCGGAGTCCTCAGCCAATTGCGCCGTATGAGACGGTTCCTTGAAGATCACCGAATCCGCACCTGAACCCACGATCCGCACGTCCGACGCCAAATGCACGGCGGCGCGGGTCTTGTACAAACCCGGCAAAATCTTGACCGTGCCGCCCCCCAAACGGGCAACATAATCCACGGCTGCTTGCAGCACCTTGTCGTCGCTGCCGACGAGTTGTGCATTCTTTGGCCCCACGGTGACGGTCAGCCGCTCGTCCCAATTCGGTTCGGCGACACGATCCCCCGACGTCGCCCGCGGCGCCGTGACCGGTGGACGACCATCCGCTCCCCGAGCGGAACTGGCCAACAGCGTCGCCCCCCATCCACCGGCGACCATCAGAAACGATCGCCGGTTACACGGTACTCTTCCCGGAAATTGCATTCTCACGGCATGTGTCTCCCGAATGTAAAACGTCGCGGCCTGCAGAATAGCAGCCGGTTCGGAATCCGCTCCACGTCGATGACATTGTAAATGTTGATCGATGCTGAATCGAGCCGATCCGCGAAGCGGTCCTGTTCCGGTTGGCACTAAACGCGAGCGCTCCGGCATTTCGCCACCGCGGCAGGAATCTCGCGAAAAAGGCGCGACCGCATAATTATGGACCTTGACATCCACAATTATTGCCGGTAAGTTTGTGCACGATGTTTATGAAACGAGTTCGCAGACGATCGCACGACTGTCAAAGCTCAGGCCAGTCGCATCGCTGCAGCAACAATTTACACATCAGGAGCACCCGACACGATGAAGCAGATTGATGAAGACCGTTTGGAAAGCGATTTGGGTTACCGGTTTGGATATGTTGCCGAATTCATGGGTTTGGACGCCGACGATGTCGCTGCCATTCATGCGTCTGCTCCACTGCTCGCGCCGCTGGTCGATACGCTCGTCGACGCGGTATATGTCCAACTATTCAACTACGACTGCACAAAACGGCATTTTGTGCCCCGACAGTCCGGCTATGACGGGGCCGTCCCGGTCAGTATCGAAGAATTGACGCTTGACCACGATCAAATCCGGTTTCGAAAACAGCACCTCAGCCGCTATCTGGAACGGCTGGTCACACAACCTTACGACGCGAGCATGGTGAGCTATTTGGATCTCGTCGGCAAGATCCACACGCGACGCCACGGCAGTGAAGCCTTGGACGTGCCCCTGGTCCAGATGAATGCATTGATGGGATTCGTCAGCGACGCGCTGACGGCGACCATTCTGGGCTTAAACCTCGATCGAGACGCGGAGGTCAAAACGGTCCGCGCGTTCAATACGCTACTGTGGGTGCAAAACGACCTGATTAATCGGCACTATCAAGCCGCCTGATCTACGGTCCCGCGGAAATGTGGCCTTCGGCCAAGGTGTAGTGGTCGGTCTATAGAAAAATGTCATGAATTGGTCTTGGGTGGCCCAGCCAGAACTGGCTGGGTCGCGAAGCGACAAGAAGCCGCGCCATGTGCGTCGATTATTGAATGAACGCACATGGCGCCGCTTCTTGTGCCTGACGGCACCCAACCGCTACGCGGTCGGGCCACCCCTGAAAAGCTGGCCTTTCAATTCGTCAATTTAACGTTAGACAAAGCACTACGTTATACCGAACGTCACTGCGAGACTTGTTTGACCAATTGCCGAATGCCGCCCATGACGGTCTCTTCCACTGCCGGGGTGAACGGCGTCGGTGTCAATTGGTGCACGATGCCGGTGCGACCCTCGTAGCCCCCCTCCAACAGCACTCGTTGTGAGGGAAGGTAGGCGAACACGTCCGTGCAATACCCCGCGACCCAGACCATCGGACCGGCGAACTCCGCCTTCGACGTGCGGGAGTAGTCGACGACCGTTTCGCCGCTGATGGCGATAAATAACAACTCCTTGCCAAACCGCGCCACCGTCAACGGGCAGGGTTGTTCGGTCATCACCCGTCCCCGCGTGTCGAGTTCGTCGAGCAGGTACCGCGCCTTGCGCTGTGCGTAACCTGACCCCGTTTCGGCGTCGCGTTCCAACTGTTCCCGCGGCGGTAGCGGCTCCAGCGCCAAATTCACGGTGTCGTGCGCGACCCGCAATGGTCCGTGCACTTCGGTCGCTTCGCCTTGCATGGCCCGCTCGACGGCGTCGGCCAATTCCCGCCCATGTTGCCGGCAGTATTCCAGCCCCTTGGGACCGTGGCGGGGATAGGGATTCTGATCGCCACCGCAGCCCATCATGAACAAGGCCACCGCGCCGGGATGCGCCGCTTCCACGTTGTACTGGGCGAACCCCGCATAGTCGCCGCAATACTGGTAGAACGCCAGCGTCGTGTTGTGGCAGGCGTACCCGAACATCACCGCCCGCAACCGGCCATTGGGGGCGACAATTTGCATCACGGGGACATCATCCTCGGTGATTCCCTCGTCGTATTGTCGGTTGACGAAACCTTCATCGGTGGGGAACCGCCGACATTTCCCAAAGGTGGCCGTCGATTGGCTGATCAGAATCTTGGCCGGGCCGAGATCGTCCAAAGCTTCGCCCACCAATTTGATCAGCTTGGGAACCAGTTGCTCATCGATATATGCGGCCAAGGCCGCTTCGGATTCGGCGGTGAGATTATGAAAGACCGGCCGCTCGGCCGCCACTTCCGGTGCGCAGTGTGTGTGCGAAACGTTGATGACTAATTGCGAGGCGGGGAGGCCGTGTTGTTTTTCGATCTGCTCCGCCACCGGCCGCACGATACCGTAATGCATCGAGCCCAGGTCACAGGTCACTAACACCAACCGCGTCCCGTCTCCTTCGGTCGATTCAAACGCCAGCGCCTTGGCGTACAACTCATGCACCTTGCCTTCGGCCGGTTTGTCGCGACTCCCATAGCCGGACAACCACGTCGGTGATTCGGGCGTGATCACGATTTTGGAAACTCCGACGTTCCATTCCGCCGCCTCAGCGGAAACGGAAACGGCTCCCAAGATCAACAGCGCCAACGCAATTCGGTGACACATGAATATAGTTCCTTTGGGTTCTAGCCGATCGCTGCTGGGGTTGAGGCCTGAGGCGACAGGCGTGAGGGTTGGCCGATTCATATCAGTTGCTGCAGTGCAATCGCTGGATTCCACATCGAATAGAGCTCAAATCTTAACTATCCAGTCCTCAAGCCTGTCTCCTCACGCCTCACGCCTTTGCTCACCCCCTCAGCGCAGCGGTCGGATGGGCATGCAGATCAATGTGCGGGGCGTGCGGGTAATCGACGGGCTGATAGGTGATCTTCAATTCGGGCGTCATTAATCGCGAATGGTTCTGTGCGCGGGACGTCAGTGCGCGGTCGAGTATTCCGCCGGCCAAAAGCGTCCGTTCGACCGGATAACTGGTCTGCCCGGTGTGCACCATCCGTTCGATGCCTTTGAGCAAGTACGCAAAATGCGGATGCCGCGGCTCGAGGCGTTCTTCAAAATTTGTCGCCAATACGTCGTTCTGCCCTTTGAGTTTGACCGCTGCGGAGATTCCGCCGACGTATTGCGGCAGCATGAAGACCGCTCCGCGAAATCCGTCGGTGTACTCAAACAGGAACAGCGCGGCGGATTCACTCTCACGCAATTTGGGATGCTGCTGTTTCGGCGTGACGTCCAGCGCGGCGTCCAGGACCTCTTTGTTGACCGTGCCGTCGTCGACGGCCCGCCACATGGCCGGACCTTGCAGGCATTGCACCCATTCAACGCCGACCCCGCCCCCACGGCGGCGCTCGACCAGTGATTGAAAACAGTCCAGCGTGTGGCTGCCGTAGATGTCGTAACCGGAATACCCCACGCCGACCGCCGCTTCGATATCGCAATTCATGGGAATGTCGATATCGGGTTTGCGAAAACTGACCGGCAGCGAAGAGCCGGCCATGAAGGGAACCTGCATCTCGCGGGCTCGGTCATACATCCACTTCGCGTCATCCCAGACCGGCCCTAAATGTTTATCGCTAAAGACCGGCACAACGCGGCCGTACTTTTCAAACGCTTCAGTGATCTCTTCAAAGAAACGCCGCCGCGGATAGAGATGTTGCCCCAGGTCGTTGGTCGGATAACTGCCGTGCTCGCCGATACTGATCACTCCGTCGACGGTGATCGCGTCACCGCCGGTCGTCACGGCCTTTTCAATCGTGTCGAACAGGGGAACATTGTACTTCCGGGACATCGGCCGCGCCAGGTCGCCAGCCGGGAATTGTTCGACGTACATCCCGGCAAGTTTCAGCGCCGGCCCCCGGCCGCCATCTTGCTTCCAGCCTTCGAGGATCTTTCCGATGAGCACATCAGCATGTAAGCCTTTGGCATAGGCGGTAATCACTGCCGCGACCGACTTGGGCGGAACGTCGGCGTCTGGTTGTTTCGCAATGGCTGCGGCAGGCAGCGTGCCGCCAATCGTGCCCGCCGCGAGAAGCGATAAGCAATCCCGGCGCGTTAATTCAGTTTCGTTGCTCGCCAATGATCTATCCACCGTTTCGTACAACAGCATTGCGTGTCGCGTCGGTCCTCAATTCCCAACTGGTGTATTGATTCTAATCTCCAATGCTGCGGATATCATGCCGGCGCGCGAAAAGGCCGCCCGACTTTCGGCGGGCGGCCTTTTGCTATCATGAACAGCTTTGCGCTGGTTAACGTTTTCGTCAGAGTTCGTACGCCACACACCGGCGGCGGCCGACTAGAAATTGATGCTGAGGAATGGCCTCGGCGCCGGTGGGAAATAGTTCCGGATGGGCCGCGGACGGTACTCGTACCGGACACGGTTGCGCACTGGTTGCAGGTCCGCTTGCAGGTGGTGGAGCGTCGCACTGATGCGGCTCATGACTGCGCGCAGGTGGTGAAACTCCGCGCGGCCCAAGGTGTAGGCGTCGCCGTGGTGGTAGGCACATTCGTTGCGATACCCGGCGCGACGGTCCATATCGTCGACAAGCCCTTCGACGTGGTGGTACAATCGGTCGAGTTTCTTCACGTCGACGGCGATGTGCCGACGGGCGTTGGTGTAGTGTGCAACCTCGTGAATGTGACGCGCGAGTTGTTGCATCTCACGCGCATCTGCGGCCAGGTGCCGGTAGCTCGGCGTGGCGCGGAAGTGGTGCTCGATTTCGTGCAGCAGCTCGGCCGTTTCACGTTCTAACTGTGCGGCCAAGTCGTCGATGTGAAAATCGGAAGCGGCCTGGGCCGATCCGCTGAAAAGCCCCAAGGTGACGATTGCGAAAGCAGTGCAAAGTGTCGTTTTCATTTCCATAATCTCCTGGGCAGGTGTGTAGCTGAAAGGGAATTGATTCGTTCGCATCCCGGCACCAGGAAATGCATTCGGCGTGCCAAATCAATGGCGACGAACGCCTGGCTGCCACAAGACATTGAAAATCATGGACTTACGCAATTGAATTTTTCTAGCCGCGTTTTAAGATGGCGGCGACCAACATGGCGAGGTGTCCATTTAGTGATTTGAGAAGTATCAATATGACGTCACTCGCGGTACGCGGCGCAGATTTTGGGTTTGCAGCCGCAAAGTCGTTTCGGCAAAATCAATTGTCGGCCGAGTCTAATGGGCGGTAGTCGCTCCGGTGTTGAAGGGGCACGTGATGCGTTACACATTCTGCTTGACGGTCATCGTCGCGGTCTCTTGGTGGGGCGGTCCCTGCTTTGCGCAGCGGGGCGGCTTTTCGTCGGATCGCTTTTTTCGCTATCTCGATCAAGACGGCGACGGCACAATTCGCGGCAGTGAATGGGACCGGGTGCCGCCGCCCATGCGCAGCTCGTTGGAAGAGATGGAAATCGACCTAGAGCGGGGCGTGCAACTCAGTGAATTCGAGGATCTGTCCCGCCAAATGCGCGACCGGATGCGAGAGCAGGGCGGATTTGGATTTCGCGGCCGCGGCGACGATTCGCGCGACGGCGAGCGCAGCCGAGGCGATTTCCGGCGGGGTGGTGACGATGACGACCGGCGCGGTGATTTCGGACGCGGGGGACGTTCCCGCTTCGGGCGGTCATCAAGCGAAGACGATTCTGGCGATGAAGACGACGGCCGTCGTAGCTACTGGCGCAGCCGCCGCGGTGACGAGCGGGAAGAAGATCGACGCGATGACGACCGTGGCTCGCGTGAGTCGCGGCGCTCCTGGAGACACGAGCGTGGGGAATCGGGACAGGAACGGCGACGATCCGACGCAGGCGACGCGAACGAGAAAAAACGGGAACGCGTGACGCTCGATCTTCCGTCGGAATACGCCAGCCGCGACGCAAATCGAGATAACCAGGTCGCGCTGTACGAGTGGCCGCAAACCGATTTTGAGGCGTTTGCGCGATTGGATCTCAACGGAGACGGCTTTTTGACGCCCCGGGAATTGCGAAACACGGGCCGACCGGCAAACAACACCCCGGTTGTCAGCGTGCGTTCGACCCCGCCCCCGTCGCCCCGCACCCCCGCAACACCGGTCAATCGATCCACTCCCGCGGCCAGTGGCGGGTCCAGCGGAGGCTCCAAGTATCAGGAAGCAGCGGAATTTGCGTTTCGCGCGCTCGACCGTGACAAGGACGGGTCGGTGGGAGCCGACGAGTGGCAAAAGAGCCGGTCAACACGCCCGCTGTTCGAGAAGGCGGGCATCGACATTTCGCAAACCATGTCGCGAGAAGACTTTATCGCACATTACGTGCGATTGCGGTCCGATTGACCTGGTCTCCGGATTGCGTGGCAATTCCGCGCAACATTCGCGACCGGTGTCAGGGTCGGGCACAAGCGGAAGATTCTCGAATTATTGACGGCCAATTCGCAGTTTTTGCCGACCGGAAGTCGCTCCTGCGGTGTTGAATCTTATTGACGCACGATTAAATCCGGAAAACGCGTCATAAGTCATTCGCAGGTAAAGGCGTAGGACATGCCGTCCGCGGCCTCGCCTTGTGCTGGTTTTTTGTAGCCCGGTAAAATCCAATCATTCGGGGCAAACTATTGCGCGGGGCGGCGTCCGATTGACGAAGCTCGACCAAATTCCTCAAGGCAAGTCCATAAATGCTCAACATTCCAAGACAATTGACGCTTCTTCTTGCCCTGGCGTTGCTTCCGGCCTTGGTCATTGATGCCGCGACAGCACAAGAACAGGGCGGACGGGGTTCGGAACGGCGTGGCGGAGGATTCGGGCGCGGTGGATTTGGGCGCGGGGGCTTTGGCGGTTTTCGCGGCGGCGGGCTGCTGGGTACGTTGGGGCGCGAAGAGGTACGATCCGAGCTCAATCTGACCGCCGAGCAAGTGGAATCGATCGAGGCATTGCAGGAAAAGCTGGGGGAACAGAGCCGCGAACTGTTTTCCGGTTTCCGGGACGCGACTCCCGAAGAACGCGAACAATTGATGGAAAGATTGCGGACGGAGGGGGAAAAAAACCGGGAAGCGGCCGAGGCGGAACTGAAAAGTATCCTGACTGCTGAACAGTCCGCCCGGTTGCAGCAAGTCGCATGGCAGCTGCGCGGCGCACGGGCGTTGGATGAAGAAGAGATCGCCACGCAACTCAAACTGTCGTCGGAACAGCGAGAACAGATCTCGGCGATTGTCGATGAAGCGAATGAATCCCGCCGCGGCGGATTTGGCCGCGGGCGCCGGAGGGGGGGCGAGGATGGCTCCAGCCGGGAAGAACAACGCGAGGAATTGGAAGCGAAGCTGCTGGCCGTCCTGTCGCAAGAGCAACAGCAACAGTGGACCGCCCTGTTAGGTCCGGAGGTGGAAGGATTGGAGGAATCGCGCGGACGCGACAATCGCCGTCGCCGCGACCGCGCCGAGTCAAATTCCGACACACCGAGCGAACGAAATAATCGTGACGAAGTGGTGGCCGGCGTCCCATCGAATCTCGCGCCCGCCGATGGGACGGTGGTCGCCGACTTAGCCGCCGAATCGAAACCGGCTGAAACGGCTGAGTCCGCCGCCGACGACGATGCAGAGGAAAATCTGTTGTCGTTCAATTTCCGCTTCGCCCCTTGGGAATTGGTGCTGCGGCGCTTTGCCGAGGAAGCCAACCTGAACCTGCAAATGGACGTCGTTCCGCCCGGAACACTGAACTATTACGATCGCGGCCGTTATACGCCGACGGAGGCGCTGGACGTACTCAACGGTTACTTATTGCAAAAGGGTTACCTGCTGGTCCGGCGGGATCGCTTTCTGGTGGTCGTCAATATTGACGATGGCATTCCGCCGAATCTGGTGCCACAAGTCACGATCGACGACTTGCAGAATCGCGGCAAAAACGAACTCGTCTCGATCGTGGTTCCCCTGCAAGGGACCGACGCCGCCACGGTGGCCGAGGAGGTCACCGGCATGCTTGGTCCTCAGGGCAAAGTGGTGCCGATGGCAAATCTGTCGCGATTGGTGATCACCGACACCGGCGGGAATTTGCGGCGGATTTATCGTCTGTTGGTCGGCGAAAATGACGGCCCCCCGAAGTCGCAAAAGTTTCGTGCGTTTCCGCTGAAATACATTTCCGCCATCGACGCGGACCGGATCGTACGGGATCTATTCGGGCTTCCCGCCCGCGGTTCGGCGAACAACGTGAGCGCATCGAGTTCGTCTGACTCCCGGGAAGATCGTTACAGCCGGTTTCGCAGCTTTCGCGATCGCGGACGGGACGATCGACGGGAATCCTCGCCCACTCCGCCCGCGCCGGCATCGACCAATGGTGCGGTCCGCTTGGCGGTCGACGAGCGCACCAACAGTTTATTGGTGACTGCTTCGCCGGAGAGCCTGTTGATCGTGGAAGAGGCGCTCAAATCGGTCGACGTGGGAGATGGTCCAGGTGGTCAGTTCGCGATGGCCGGTTCAAACCGCCCGCAATTGGAGGTTTACGAGGTCCAATCGGCCGATCCGCGTGAAGTGACGAAGACGCTGGATGCGCTGTTGCCGGGCGTTGTGGTGAACGAAGACGGCCGGGCACGGCGGATACGCATTCTGGCCACGCCGGACGAACATCGCCAGATTCGGGCGATCATCGATCAACTCGATGGAGCCGGCGGCAGCCAAGGGGTGACCGTGGTGAATCTGACGCACCTAGACCCATTGGCGGCGGCGGGGACGCTGAGGTCCTTGTTCGAGAGTGACGGTGGCATCGCCCCCTCCATCGAGCCGGACATCGCCGGCCGACGGTTGTTAATCCGCGGGTCGTCGGATCAGTTGGCACAAATCAAGACCTTGCTCGCCCAGTTGGGCGAGGACGGAACACGAACCGCCGGCACAGCGACACAGGATCGCGGGCCGATCCGTACGATTTCGCTGGGCGGCCGCGACGGTGAAGAGTTGATCAAGATTCTGAAACAGGTCTGGGGCGAGTCGAGCAAGAACCCGATTCGCGTCGTTGTCCCCTCCGCCGTCGCACCGACCCTCCGCTCGGGGGACTCCGAACAACCCGAAGATACACAATCTCAATTACCCTCTCAGCAATCGGTCGACGTCGAACCAGCCGTATTGCGTCAGGAAAGTCGCGCTGAAGAGGGCAGCGTCGATGAGGCCTTGGAAGATGCTTCCGAGGAAGACTTATCCGAGGAGTTGGAAGCGTTTCTGGACGACGCCGACATCGACGAATCGGAAGAAAAACCGGCGCCTCAGGAGGCCGCTCCGATTGTCATCGCCCCCAGCGGCGGAAATCTGATTATCGCATCCGAAGATGCCGAGGCGCTTAATCGCGTAGAAAACTTGATCGGGGCATTGGCACGGGCCGCACCCCGCAAACGGCAGTGGACGGTATTTTATCTTCGCTCCTCCGATGCGCTCGAAACGGCCGGTACACTCGGCGAACTGTTCCCCGCTGGTTCGGTGGCGGCACCTACGGCGGCGGGTGATACCAGTCTGGTTGGTTCGCTCTCCTCGT